>JBJMQJ010000325.1:0-8201 GCA_045802765.1 Myxococcales bacterium | reverse complement strand
CGTTCAGCGACGAAGAAGTGCAGCAGACCAAAGGGTTCCTCGACGGGTACATCCTGCTCTTCGACCAGACCGACGCGCGCAAGCTGGGCTACGCCCTGGACGGGGAGTTCCTCGGGATTCCTGATTTCCCCCGCCGCTGGCGCGCAGGGATCCGCGAGGCGAGCGCGGCGGACGTGAACGCCGCATGGAAGAAGTGGGTCAAGCCCGACGCGCTGGAGTGCGTGCTGGTCGGCCCCGGAATGGACGAGGTCAAGCGGGCGCTGCTCTCCGACGCGGAGACGCCGATGCACTATCAGAAGGATGCGCAGGGGAACGTCCCCGAAAAGCCGGCCGCCTTGCTCGAGATCGATCGCGCGGTGAATCGCACTTCGTTCGCCGCCCGCGGCGAGCAGGACGTCGCGATCGTTCCGGTCGAGAAGATGTTCGAGTAGGCGGCGCGGTCAGTTCATCGCCGTGGCCGCTGCCCGGTGCGTCAGGCGGGCCTGGGCGACGGTGCGGCGCCGGCGCGCCTTCTCCTGTTGCTTCTTCTCCTGCGCCATCGCGAGGCGGTGGATCTCCTGCACGTGCTCGTCGGCCACCTGGCAGGCGATCTGCGAGGTCTGGCTGTGGCGCTGCTCCAGCTCCCCGTACACGGCCAGCTTGGACCCCTCGTCGTGGAGGTCGGCCTCGAGCTGATCGAGCTTCGCGAGCATCCGCGCGGAGCGCTCCAGCGCCGCGGACGGCCTCGGCGGCGCGGCGCTCTCCTTCGCGCACGCCAGGAAGAGCAGCGTCACTCCCAACCCCAGCACCCTGCGGCCCATGGCCCCCTCCACGCCCGGTAGGGTGGGGAGCAGCCATCGCGGCGGCAAGATGTGTCCAAAAAATTACCCACTTCGTCAGGTGTGGGGGATGGCCTTCAGCACGGCCCTTCCGCCCTTGATCACGACCTTGAACTCGATGTTGCGCGCCTTGTGACGCGCCATCAGGTCGGGCACCTGCGCACGGAGGCGGCTGGCGACCGAGTCGAAAGTCAGTCCGCTGGTCGACTCACCGGTGCGCTGACGTGCGACGAGGTAGGTGTCGTACAGCTTTCGAAGCATCTGGTCCGAGAGCTGCGGCGAGGAGACCGGCCGCTGGGCGGGCTTCTGCCCGGCCTCGGCCCGGCGAGCGTCGCGGAGCTTCGCCTTGAATACGTCCCGCTTGTAGGTGCCCTCTTCGATCTCGCGCAGGGTGCGGTCCCACATCCGCTCGAAGGAGATCAGCTTCGCGAACATCGTCTGGATGCGGAACTTGAGGGCGGTATTCTTCACCTGCGTCGTCTTGAGGAGCCGCATCTTCTCGGAGACCTGGCGGCGCTGCGCGTCCGGCGGCCGGCGGTCGATGCCGAGGAAGTACTTCTCGTAGAGGACCTGCAGCCCGGTCATCGCCTCCTCGAGCTGGTCGAGGTCTTCCGCGAGCTTCTCCTGGGGAAGCTGCTGGGTCGCGGTCAGGACGGGCACGCGCCGACTGTACCAACCGGGGCGCGGCCGCGCAGCGTGGACAGAGGTGGGCGACTAAGCGGCGACCGGCTCCGCCCTCGCACCGGCGCGGCGGCCCAGCGAGACGTAAAGCACCACGCCGAGCGCGAAGATGGCGACGCTGATCAGCTCGCTGGTGGAAAGGTTCCACCACGCGCCGCGCGCCAGCGGGCCGAGGAAGTTGAAGACGCGCCCGCGCTCCTCGTCTCCGCGCATCGTCTCGATGAGCGCGCGCAGCGGCGCGTACAGGATCAGGTACAGCGCGAGCAGCTCGCCGTGGAACCGCTTGCGCGTCCGCCAGAGCGTCAGGGCCACGAAGATGCCCAGCTCGCCGAGCGCCTCGTAGAGCTGCGTGGGATGGATGGGCAGCGTGCCCGCGGCGCCGAACCGGATGACGTGGTTCGCGAGCTGGCTCTGGTAGGCGAGCGACTCGGGCGGGAAGCGCGCCGCCCACGGGAGGTGCGGGTTGCACGCCGCGCCCCAGCAGCAGCCCGCCGCGAAGCATCCCAGACGTCCGATGGCGTGGCCGATGGCGACCGACGGAATGATGGCGTCCGCGTAGGGAAAGAACGACATGCGGTGCTTGCGCATGTACCAGACGGACACCAGCACGGCGCCGATGAACCCCCCGTAAAAGACCAGGCCGCCCTTCCAGAAGGCGAACACGCTGGCCGGGTCGTGCGCGTAGTCCTCCCAGTTCACGATGATGAACAGGACGCGCGAGCCCACCATCGCGGCGAGCAGGATCCAGAAGCAGAGGTCCATCACCCGCTCGCGGTCGAGCCCCGCGCGGCGCGCGGCGCGGCCGGCGAACTGCATGGCCACCAGGACCGCCGTGGCGATGAGCAGGCCATACGTGTGCAGCGGGATGACCAGCGGCCGCTTCAGGTGGAGCAGGTCGTTGTTCCCCGCATCGCCGAGCATCCGCACGGCGAGGAAGAGGACGACCGCCGTCCCGCCTGTCCAGACGGCGAAGGTCTGCAGCGCCTTCTTCCACGGGTCGCCGGCGATGCGCGCGCCGCGGGCCTGCCAGGCGCCCGAGAGGAGGGAGATCGCAACGGCCGCGAGCGGCGCCCAGAACGGGGAGAGCGCCACGCTGTAGAGGACCGGAAGCATCGCGTTGTTCCTAACCGGCCGTCACGCGGAACGCTTCCCCTCGACCCGCGCCGGCTTCCTCGCGAAGATCATCTCCAGGATCAGCATCAGGAGGCCGACGGTGATGGCGCTGTCGGCCACGTTGAAGGTGGGCCAGTGCAGCGAAGGCCTCCTCCAGAATGGATCGAACCAGTGCCAGTCGATGAAGTCGATGACGTATCCGCGCAAAAGCCTGCAGATGGCGTTCCCGAGCGCTCCACCGAGGACCAGCGAAAGGGCGACCTGCAGGTAGCGCTGCTCGGTCGCGAGCTTGCGGTAGTAGCTGAAGATGAAGATCACGGCGGCAACGCTGACGAGGTGGAAGAACGGCACGCGGAACTTCTCTCCAGAGTGGGAGAGGAAGCCCCACGCCGCGCCGCGGTTCTGCGTGTACTGGAATTGCCAGAAGTCGCGGACCACCTGGACCTGCCGGCCGTTCGTGAGCCCGCGCTCGGAGAGGTCCTTCTGTGTCACGAAGGCCTTCACCCTGTCGGGCAGCGTGCGCGCCCGCGCCGCCTGGAATGCGAAGGTGAGGTGCTCGACCGCGAGGAACTTCGTCACCTGGTCCGAGACCAGCACCGTACCGGAGATGAGCGCGAGGAGCGCCCACTTGCCGAGCGGCCTCTTCATTGCGACTCCCCCGCCACGGCTCGCCGGCAGCGTCGGCAAAGCGCCGGGGAACCAGACACCTCCAGAAGCGCGCGCCAGCAGCGCTCGCAGCCGGGATGCGGACTGCGCTTCACTTCGGCGGCCAGCGCCTCGCCGGGCTCGATCCGCACCGTGGCGCAGAGGAACAGGTCGGCGAGCTGCGCCTCGTACTTCTCGGCCACCTCGCGCAGGACGGGCGGCTCGCGCGGCAGGCGCAGCAACACGTCCGCCTCGGTGGCCTTGCCGATCTCCTTGGCCGCCCGCTTGGCTTCGAGCGCCTCGTTGACGACGCGCCGGAACGCCAGCAAGTGGCGGAACTCCTCTTCCAGCCCGTCGTCGACGAGCTGCGGCTCGGGTTCCGGCAGCCCGGCGAGGAAGACCGAAGCCATCTTGTCGCCGGGAAGGTGCTGCCAGGCCTCCTCGGTGGTGAACGACGCGATGGGAGCGAGCAGGCGGCACAGATCGCGGCAGGCGCGGTACAGCACGGTCTGCGCGGCGCGCCGGGCGGACCAGGAGGGCGCCGAGCAGTAGGTGCGGTCCTTCAGCACGTCGAAGTAGAAGGCCGACAGGTCGGTCGCGCAGAGATCGACGGTGGCGTGATAGACGCGGTGGAACTCGTATTCCTGGTACGCTCGCGCGACTCCCGCGCGGTACCGCTCCAGACGCGACAGCGCCCACCGGTCGATCGAGTCGAGCCGATCCGCGGCCACGGCGTCGCGCGCGGGGTCGAAATCGTAGAGCTGGGAGAGGCAATAGCGCAGCGTGTTGCGGATCTTGCGGTAGCCCTCGCTCAGCGTCTCGAGGATCTGCTGCGACAGGCGGACCTCGTCCCGGTAGTCGCTCGCCGCCACCCACAGCCGGACGATCTCCGCGCCGTACTTCTTGATCGTCTGCTGCGGATCGACGTAGTTGCCCAGCGACTTGCTCATCTTGCGCCCGTCCTCGCCCACCACGAAACCGTGGGTGAGGCAGGCGCGGTACGGCGACTCGCCGCGGTTCGCGACGGAGATGGTGAGCGACGAGTTGAACCAGCCGCGGTGCTGGTCGGAGCCCTCCAGGTACAGATCGGCGGGGAAGCGCAGGTCCGGCCAGCGACCCGTGGCAAGCACCGCGCCCCACGAAGACCCCGAATCGAACCAGACGTCGAGGATGTCGGTCTCCTTCTCGAACTCGACCCCATTGCACTTCGGGCAGCGCGTTCCGCGCGGCAAGAGCTCGGAGAGCGCCTTGTCGAACCAGGCGTCCGCGCCGTGCTGCTCGAAGATGCGCGCCACGTGCTCCATCGCCTCGGGCGAGACGAGCGGCTCCCGGTCCTTGACGCAATACGCGACCGGGATGGGCACTCCCCAGCTCCGCTGCCGCGAGACGCACCAGTCGGGCCGGTTCTCCACCATTCCGCGGATGCGCTCCTTCCCCCACGCCGGGATGAAGCCGCCCGCCGCCGCGATGCGGTCGATGGCCTCGAGCGCGGCCTTGCGGATCGTCGTCCCGCCGATGTCCACGTCCATCCCGATCCACCACTGGTCGGTGGCGCGGAAGATGACGGGCTGCTTGCACCGCCAGCAGTGCGGATAGCTGTGGCGGATCTCGAAGGCAACGCCGCCGGCGTTGAGCAGCGCCCCGGCCGCCCGCAGCTTCTCGATGATCTCCGGATTGGCGTCGAAGACGCCCTTGCCGGCGAGGCCCAACCCCGCGTCGAGGGTGAAGCGGCCGCGGTCGTCGACCGGCGCGAAGATGGGTAGCCCGTACTTGACGCCCATCTGGAAGTCGTCCTCGCCGTGCCCGGGCGCCGTGTGCACCAGGCCCGTGCCGGCCTCGGTCGTCGCATGCGCGCCCAGGACGACGCGGCCGACCCGCTCGATGAGCGGGTGGTGGTAGGTCACGGCGTCGAGGTCCGACCCCGAGAAGTGCGCCAGCACCTTCCGCGGGTCCTTCAGTTGCGGGACGCGCGCCGCGTTGCGCGCCGCTCCGAGCAAGGTCTCGGGATCGCCGCCGCCCTGGTCCACGTCCTGCGGCGCGCAGGCGGCGAGGAATCGGGGGAGCAGGTCCTTCGCGACGATGACGGCGCGCCCGCCCAGGTCGTAGGCGACGTACTCGATCTCCGGATTGGCCGCGATGGCGAAGTTCGCCGGAATCGTCCAGGGCGTGGTCGTCCAGATGGCCAGCGCGAGCGGGTGGCCCTTGAGCGACGGTGCCTCCTTGTAGAGGCGCGTGCCGTCCAGCACGCGGAAGGCGACGTAGATGGAAGGGCTGGTCTTCTCCGAGTACTCCACCTCGGCTTCGGCCAGGGCCGTCCGGTCCCGGGGGCACCAATGCACCGGGCGCTTGCGGCGGTACAGTGCTCCCTTGCGCGCGATGGCGGCGAGCTGCCGCACGATCTCCGCCTCGTACCGGTAGTCCATGGTGAGGTACGGGTCGTCCCAGCGCGCGAGGATGCCCAGGCGCAAAAAGCCGCTCCGCTGCACCTCGACCTGCTCCTCGGCGAACTTCCGGCAGGCGCGGCGGAAGTCGCTCGCGCTCATGTCCCGCTTCTTCGGCCCCAGCTGCTTGTCGACCTGCAGCTCGATGGGCAGCCCGTGGCAGTCCCAGCCGGGGACGAAGTCCGCCAGCTTCCCGCTCATCGAGGCGTGCTTCACCACGATGTCCTTGAGCGTCTTGTTGAGGAAGTGCCCCAGGTGGATCGGTCCGTTCGCGTACGGCGGCCCGTCGTGGAAGACGAACTTCTCCCTGCCGGCGTTCTTGCGCAGGATCTGCTCGTAGACCTTGCCCTCCTGCCACGCTTTGACCTGCGCGGGCTCGCGCTCGGCGAGCTGCGCGCGCATGGGAAAGCCCGTCTTGGGCAGGTTGACCGTGTCCTTGAGGTCCATGGCGGAAAGAGCGGACGAGTAGCAGCAAGGGGCGGGTCCTGCAACCGGATCGGGCAGCGTTCCACTCGACGCCGCGCCGCGTTGTCGCCTATGCTGCGCGCCCTTCGGAGGAGCGCTCGATGGCCGTTCCCGCCCGCCAGATCTCCGCCTCGGGCATCGAGGTGCGCGCCGTCCAGGGCAAGAAGGACGTGGAGGTCTTCCTGCGCGTGCCCTGGACGCTGGGGATGAAGGAGGACCCGAACTGGGTGCCGCCGCTGCTCGACGACTACAGGCGGCAGCTCGATGCGAAGAAGAGCCCGTTCCTCAAGCACGGCGAGCTGGCCTGCTTCACCGCGTTCGAGGCGGGAAAGCCGGTGGGGCGGATCAGCGTCCAGATCGACCGCGAGTTCGACCGCGTCCACCCGGAGGAGCCCGGCGTCGCCTTCTTCGGGTTCTTCGAGTCCGCGGACCGGTCGGACGTGTCGCGGGCCCTTTTCGCCGCCGCCGAGGAGTGGGCGCGCGGAAAGGGGCGAACGCGGCTGCGCGGACCGTTCACGCTCGACTCGAAGGGCGAAGTCGGCGTGCTGATCGAGGGATTCGACACGCCGCCGCGCATCGGCATGCCGCACAACAAGCCGCACCTCGGTCGCACCATCGAGGCCGCGGGCTACGCCAAGGCGAAGGACTTGTACGCCTGGTGGTACACCTCCGGGCACGTCGACGAGCGCACCAAGCGGATCGCCGAGAAGACGAAGGCGCTTCCCGGCGTGACCGTCCGGCCGATGGATCTGCGGCACTTCCGCCGCGAAGTGGACATCGTGCGCGACGTCTTCAACTCGGCGTGGAAGGACAACTGGGGGTTCATTCCCTTCACCAACGAAGAGCTCGAGATCATCGCCACCGAGTACAAGATGTTCGTCGATACCGAGATCGCGCTGGTCGCGGAAGTCGAAGGCAAGCCCGCGGCGATCTGCTTCGCCATCCCCGACGTGAACGAGATGGTGCGCGACTTCGACGGGGAGCTGACCCGCCGGCCCTTGAACCTCGTGAAGCTGCTCTGGCGGCTCAAGTTCGACCGCCCCAAGCACGCGCGCCTCTTGCTCCTCGGGATCAAGGAGGAATACCGGGCCTCGCACAAGTACGGAACGCTGGCCGCCCTGCTCTACGTGGAGGTCGCCGAGCGGGGCCTCAAGCGCGGCTACGTGGGCGGCGAGCTGAGCTGGACGCTCGAGGAGAACGTGCTCATCAACCGGGGGATCGAGCGGATGGGCGCGCGGAAGTACAAGACGTACCGCGTCTACGAGAAGCGCCTCTAGCGCGGCAGGAATCGATCGCCGCGGCGGGGCAGTACGCGGACCGCTGACCGGTCAGTCGGTGCCGCCCGGGTCCTCGTCGTTCGACGGAGCGCGGTGCGGGTCCGGTGGCAGGTTGAGGACGGCGCCGGGCATCAGCTCGATGATGAACTCGACGATGTCCTTCACCGAGACGACGCCGGTGGGATGGTTCGCCTCGTCCACCAGCGGCACGTGGCGGTAGCCGCCCATGTGCATCAGGTTGAGCGCCCAAACGATGCGGTCGTCCCGTCGCAGGGTCTCGGGGTCTCGCGTCATGAAGTCGGCGACGCGGCATTTGGACCAGTCGAGCCCCCGACCGGCCACGCGATTGAGCAGATCACGCTCGGTGAAGATTCCCTTGAGGGTGCCGTCCGGCCCGGAGACCAGGACGCAGCCGATGTGGTGCTGCTGCAGGTTCTCCACCGCTTCCTTGAGGGTCGCTTCCTCGGGCACGGTGATGGCCGGACCCAGCTGCAGCGCGCTGATGGCCTCCCGCTCCAACGAGCTCCGCAGCCGGTCATCGCCGGCCGGCGCCTCGATCAGTTCGGCGGGATCGATGGCCATGGCCACCTCCTGAAGGTCGGAAGCCCGCCATGGTACGCCTGAGCTCGCTGGCGCGCACGCCGACACCCCTGCCCGATTCTCCGGCACCTTCGAGCGCGCCGGCGGCAGCGCGATGGACTGGCGCCGCGGCCCGGCGGCCCTTGGATCACACGCCGCGCCTCGACGCCCGCACCTGCGCG
>JBJMQJ010000324.1:0-12896 GCA_045802765.1 Myxococcales bacterium | reverse complement strand
GTCCGCGAGTACGCCGACTACGAGTCGCGCGACCTGTGGGAGTACGAGCTTTCCTTGGACCAGCGCGAGCTGGCGATGCTGGTCGGCCACCTCTGGGAGCTGGGGCAGACCTGGTTCGACTACTACTACGTGACCGAGAACTGCTCGTACCACATCCTCGGCGCGCTCGAGGCCGCCGATCCCCGGCTGGACCTCCTCTCCCATCTCGGCCCGGCGACGCTTCCCGCCGACAGCGTCAAGGCGCTCTTCAGGAACCGTGGCCTGGTGCGAGCGGTCCGGTTCCGCCCCTCGGCGCGGACGCAGCTCGCCGCCCGGACGGTGGGCTTGCGCGGATCGGAGCTCGACGCCGTGCAGCGCCTCGCGGAAGGGAGCGACCCGGCAGGGCTCGATGCGCTGCCCACCGACGAGCGCGTGCGCGTGATCGACGCCGCCCTCGACCTGGTGGACGTGCGTCACGGCCGCGACATCGTCACCGGCGCGGACCAGGCGGCCGACGTCCTCCGCCAGGGCCTGCTCGAGAGGCGAAGCGCCATCGGCGTGGCGAGCCCCCCGCTGGCCATTTCGCCACCGCGGGCGGGCGGGTCGGAGCGAGGTCACGGCTCGATGCGATTCGGCCTGGGCGCCGCCGCTTCTCGCGAGGCCGGGTCCGTTCTCCTCGCCGAGGGGCGCCTGGCGCTCCACGACCTGGCGGATCCCGCCGCGGGCTTTTCACCGCGAACGCAGATCGAGTTCTTCAAGGCGCGGCTCAGCCTAGCCGACCGCCGGCGCGCGCTCCGGCTCGAGGAGGCCTCGCTGGTCGAGGTCACAAGCCTCAACAACATCGACCGCTTCGAGCGGCGCATCTCCTGGAAGCTACGCGTGGGCGCGACCCGCGTGGTCGACGGCGGGTGCGATGGATGCGTCGCGGGCATCTTCGCGGTCGGCGGCGGACCGGGCTTCGTCTCGGCCGCCGGCCTGGTCTCGGCCGCGTTCACCGCAGACGCGGAGCTGCTGGCGGCGCCAGGCCTGCAAGGGCTCTCCGGCAGCGGTATGCGGCCTGGCGTCGGCCCCGGCGTGCTCCTCCGCCTGCTGGGAGGTGAGCGAGCTGCGCTGGTCGCGACCGGAAGCTGGCGATGGCTTCCGTTGGCGTCGCCAAGCACATCCTACGAGCTGGGAGCGGAAGCCCGGCTGCACCTCGGTGCGGTCTCCCTGGCGGCGCGCTGGCGCAACGCGCCCCGCGCGCGAGAGCTCGGCCTGCTGCTGCTCCTGTACGGAGGCTGATTCGCGCGCAAGATGTTCTGCGCTTGCGCCACCGCCATGCGTGCTATCGTTCACCCCTGCTCGACCTGATGATGCCGGTGATGGACGGCTGGCATTTCGAGAGATGGAGTCGCTGATTGCGGCCGTCCGGGCGCGCTGCCCGGTCCACCCTTCGCGGTGAACACGTTGCGCCGGTACAGGCGCTCAGGGACGCGCGGAGGGCGGGGGCTGCTGCGCGCCTGCAGGCGGTTGCGACTGGGCAGGCGGCGCCGCGGGCGGCGCGCCGGGCTGACCGGCAGGCCCCGCAGGAGACGGAGCGGAAGGCTGCGCCGCGGGGGCGGGGGTGTCCTGTTGAGGAGGCTGCGGCGCCGTCGCCGGCGGAGCGCCGGTCTGCGGCTCGTCGGCGCGCACGGTGCCGGCAGTCGGTCCCTTGGCGTCGGCGGGTCGCTGCGGCGCCGGCGCCCTCACCTCCAGCTCGCCCGGCGCGTGGTGCAGGCGGACCTCGCCCAGCGCCAGCGCCTCGAGAGCGTCGGCCGCACCGCTGACCGGCCCCACCACCACGACCGGCCATTGGCCCGGACGGATCCATTTCTTCGCCACGCGCGCGGCGTCGGCGCGGGTGATCTTCTCGATGCGCGCCGCCACCGTGCGGTAGTGATCGAGAGGCAGACCGTTGAAGACGATGGTGGCGAGCGCGGCTGCCACCGCGTCGTTCGTTTCCAGCGCCGCCGGCAGGCCGCGGATGAGCGTCTCCTTCGCCTTGGCCACCTCCGGATCGGTGGGTCCTTCCGCCGCGAACCGCTCCAGCTCCTTCTCGTACTCGCGCACCGCCTCCGCCGTGTGCTGGGCGAGGATGCCGCCGGTGGCGAGGAAGGCCCCATACGAGCGGCTCAGCTGCACGTGGCTGAAGACGCCGTAGCTGTATCCGTGCTGCTCGCGCAGGTTCATGTTCAGGCGGCTGGTGAAGAGACCGCCCAGCACCTCGTTGGCGACGAGCATCGGCAGCCGATCGGGGTGGCGCGCCTCGAAGAGCCGTCCACCCACCCACACCTGCGACTGCGTGGTGCCCGGCTTGTCGACCGCGTCGACGAACCGGCGGCTGGACGGTGGAAAGGCCGGAAGCACGAGCTTGCGCAGGCGCGCCTGCTTCCAGCCGGTGAGGCGCTCGTCGAGGAGCCTGACGATCTCGTCCGCCGTCACGTCGCCGGCGACGGAGATGAGCGCGTTGTTCGGGCGGTACCAGTCCTCGCGGTATCGGCGCAGGTCGTCGGCCGTGATCGACTCCACCGTCTCCGGCGTCCCTCCCGACGGCTGGCCCCAAGGATGCCTCTCGCCGTAGAGGAGCTTCGACGACTCGTCCGCGGCGAGCGCGCCGGGATTCCCCTGCTTCTGCGCGAGGCCCGCGAGCTTCAGCTTGCGCACCCGGTCCACGTCGCCCGGTCGGAAGGCCGGGTTCTGCAAGACGTCCGCGAGCAGCTCGACCGCCTTGGGGAGCGATTCCTTCAGCGCGTTGACCCGCACCCGGCTCGTCTCGTTGCCGGCCCCACCACCGAGCTCGATGGCCTGCTCGTCCAGCTCGGCGGCGAGCTGCGTGGTGGTGCGCGACCGCGTGCCCTCCGTCACCATGCTGGCGACGAATCCGGCGAGCCCAGCCTTTCCGGGCGGCTCCCCGTTCACGCCGGTCGCGAAGAGTACGTCGATGGCGACGATCGGCACCGCGCGCAGCTCGGTGACCAGCACACGCGCGCCGTTGCGCAGCTTCCGCTCGACCGGCACCGGCGCATCGAAACGCATCTTTCCCTGCAGCGGCGGCGGTTTCTCCGCGCGGAAAGGAGCGTCGGGCGTCTCTTGCGCCGCGTAGAGAGGAGGCCCCGATTGCGTCGTGGTCGGAGCCGCGGCGGGAGGGGTCGAGGTCTGCGCCGGCGCCTTGTCCGCGGTGCGCGCCGGCGCCGGAGCCGCGGAGCTCGACGAGGCAGCGGGCTTCGGCTGCTCGTGCGAGCAGCCCACCACGGCGGCGAGGAGGAGAGCGGCAGCGAGGCTCGTCGTCGCGGGTGACGTCCTCACGGCGCGCTCGCGGTCCGCTTGCTGGCGGGGACGGTGGTCAGCTCGAGGCGCCGGTCGTCGGGGAGGTACTTGCGCGCGAACGCCTGCACCGCCTGCGGCGTCACCGCGCGGTACCGCGCCAGATCGCGCGGCAGGTAGCCGGGATCGCCCAGCCACATCTCGTAGGCGTTGAGCAGGTCGGCCCTGTTGCTGCCGCGCTCCAGCGAGCGGATCTCGCCGGCGACGATCTTGAGCTTGGCGCGCTCGACTTCCTCGGCGCCGACGCCGTTCCGCTTCACCTCGTCGATGGACTGCTGCAGGAGCGACCGCAGCTCGTCCGTCGTATGGCCGGGACGCGCGGTCGCGCCCACCTGGATCCAGCCGCCGAGGCCGAGCGCCAGGTTGTTCGCATCGACGTTGCTCGCCACCTGCTTCTCGAGGATGAGCAGCTGGTAGAGGCGCGAGGTCTTCCCGCCCACCAGCACTTCGGTGAGCACGTCGCCGGCGGGCTCGTCGTCGTGGAACGGCGCCAGGCCGTTCCAGACCATCTGGAAGCGCGGCAGCTGGGCCAGCCGATCCTGCTGCGTCTCCTTCACCACCGAAGAGATCGGCTTCGCCTTGACGTCCGGCTTCGTCACCTCCGGCCCGCGTGGGATGTCGGCGAAGTACTTGGCGATGAGCTGCTTCGCCGCGCCGGGCTCGAAGTCGCCCACCAGCACCAGCGAGGCGTTGTTGGGACCGTAGTAGCGGCGGAAGAAGTCGCGCACGTCGTCGGGCGAGGCGGACTGGATTTCCTCGATGTCGCCGATCACGCACTCGTAATACGGATGCGGCCGCGGGTAGAGGACGTCGCAGACGCGTTGCTGGGTGGGGCCGTACGGCACGTTGTCGATGCGCTGGTGCCGCTCGTTGCTCACCACGTCGCGCTGGATCTTCAGCTTCTGCTCGTCGAGCGTGGGCAGCAAGAACCCCATGCGCTCGCTCTCCAGCCAGATGGCGGTGGGCAGCTCGTTCGAGGGAACCGTCTCGTAATAGTTCGTCCGATCGAAGCTGGTCGAGCCGTTCATCCCCGAGGCGCCGATCTGCTCGAGGATCGCGTCGGGATCCTTCGCGTGCTTGGAGCCGCTGAACATCATGTGCTCGAACAGGTGCGCGAACCCGCTCCGGCTGGGCGTCTGGTTGGCGGCCCCGACGTGGTACCAGACGTTGACGGAGACCTGCGGAAGGCGGTGGTCCTCGCTCAAGATGACCGTGAGCCCGTTGGGCAGCCGGTACTTGTCGAACTTGACGTCGGGATCGGCGGCCCGCGCCGGGATCGCGCAGAGCGCGGCGGCCAGGACCAGGACACGGCGGAACAATTGCTGCCTCCTTCCCAGAGGAACGGCTCTCCTACTCCCCACCCTCCCCCGGCGCAAGCCCCTCCTCACGTGCACAACCGCCGGCCGCCGCGGCATGCCAGAAGCGGAGCAGAAGCGGTGACAAAACGATTGCACCACGGAGCACACGGAGAGCACGGAGGGTGAATTTCAAAAAAAGGAAGACAAACTCCGTGTGCTCCGTGTGCTCCGTGGTGCAATCGTTCAGGCCAGCACGGCTTGTAGCCAGGTGCGGGCGTCGGAGAGCTCGGCGGGGATGACCATGTGGCCCATCGGATACTCGCGGTAGGTCACGGCGGCGCCGAGGCGCTGGAGAAGGTCGCGGGTGGCGCGGCCGACCTCCACGGGGACGAGCGGATCCTGCACGCCGTGCGCCACGAAGGCGGGCAGGCCGCGCAACGCCGGCGGCGCGCCCGGCTGCTCGGTGCGCGGCGGTACGCCGGAGAGGACCAGCACGCCCGAGGTCAGCTCAGGCCGGGGCAGCGCCACGGACAGGGCCATGCCCGCTCCCTGGCTGAAGCCGCCCAAGAGCGGGCGCGGGCGCAGACGCGCGATCTCCTCCACCGCCTCCAAGGCCAGCCGGGAACCTTCGGCCACCTCGTCGGGATCGAAGGCGAACCCCCGCGGGGTCTGCTGCAGGTTGAACCAGGCGCGCCCGCCATGGTCGAGCGCGATGGGCGCCTGCAAGCTGATCAGGCGCAGGCGCGGGTCCAGCTCGTGACCGATGGGCAAGAGGTCGTGCTCGTCGGCTCCGAATCCGTGGAACAGCACCAGCGTCCGCTCGAGCCCGGGTGCGCGGGGAGGCAGCTCGACTGCGCGCAGCTTCATCGCGCGTGAGAACCAGGGATCGCTCAGATCGTCAAGGCCTGCGCGCGGCCGTCGTCAAGGGTTGGTCGCTGCGGGATCGCGCAGGCGTTCGCACCGGTCGACCACCAACTCCCGCTTCGAACGGTTCAGGTGGTAGTGGAAGCGCCACCCGTCGTGGTCGAGCACGAACCCGCTCTCCTTGAGATAGGTCCAGAACTCGTTCTCGCGGGCGATGGTGCTGCAGGCCTCCCCCACTTCGTCCAGGGCGAGCCGGACGCGCGCCTGCACGTCCGCTGGGAGGTCAGGCGGTACGTCGTGGAAGTGGACCGCGTACCCCATCGAGAGCTCCGGGCGCCCCGCGCGGCTCGACGGAAAGGACGGTGATGCGCCGCCGCTCCGGATCGAGCTCGTATTGCACGAGCCAGCCGTCCACGATCTTGTGCAGGATCGCGGGGCCCGGGAAGAAGCCGCCCTGCAGGATCAGCATCTGCTCGGCGGTGTCGCCGATCCCGGAGAGCTTCTGGCGGATGACCCGCTTGAGCCCCGCGACGCGCGCGAGCTGCTCGCTCGCCTGCAAGCTGACGTCGATCTGATACACCCTACGCAACCTGTGGATGCGGCGTCCCACCGGCCACGGACCGCCAGTGAAACGATGTCCGATTCATTGCCGCATTTCGAACTGCACGTCCGTCTGGACGCACCGCATCAGTAGCGATTCCGTGCGGAGCGCGCCCGCTCGTACGCGGCAGGCGCGTCGGACACGCGGCTGACGTCGACGACGGCGAGGACTTGCGACTCGCGCTCGACCACGTACTTGAAGCGCCAGCCGTCGACGTCGACGAAGAGCGGGCTGTCCGCCATCGAGGACCAGAAGGCGCTCGATCCTGAAACGGTCGAGAGGGTGTGGCCGATCTCGCGCAGACGTGCCCGTAGCCGACCCAGCGTCGGCGAGGGCACCGATCCGACGGCGCAGCGCAACTGCACGCGATATGGCACAGGCCAAGATATGCGATGAGCGGGTACGGAAAGCCCCGCACCGAGCGTGAAGTATCGAAGAGGCGACGGAACCCGCCGCGCGTTCACGACTTCACATTTCCCTGCCGTTCGACGGACGAGCCGTTCATCGGTGCGACACGGCTGCGAGCGACATCGGCGGCGGCGCGCCCGATCCGGGCGAGGCCCCGCTTCCCGCGGCGCGGCCGCGCGCCTCGGCGATCATCGTGGCCACCGCGGCGGCAAGCTCGCGCGGCTCGACGGGCTTCGAGAGGTGCCGCTGGAATCCGGATTCCAGCGCGCGGCGGTGATCGGCGATGCTCGCGTACGCAGTCAATGCCAGCGCCGGCAGCCGGGCCGTCGCAGGGAGCGCGCGCACCCGCCGGATGAGGGCATATCCGTCCTCGCTGGGGAGGCCGATGTCGCTGACCAGGGCGTCGGGCAGGTCCCGCCCGATCAGCTCCATCGCCTCGTCCGCGGAGTAGGTCGCGACCACCTCGGCGCCGTGGCTAGCCAGCATGGCCCGGACGAGATCCCGCGCGTCGGCATCGTCGTCCACCACCAGGACCCGCATCCCCGCGAGGGAAACCGGCTCGGCCGGGTTCACCGCCTCGAGGTGCGCCGCGGCTCGGCTGACGGTCCCGTTCTCCACCTGCTCGTGGATCTCTCGCACCGGCAGCCGGACGGTGAAGCGGGCCCCACGGCCCTCGCCTTCGCTCTCGGCGCTGACTGTCCCGCCGTGCACCTCGACCAGGTGGCGCACGATCGCGAGCCCCAGGCCGAGGCCTCCCTGCGCCCGGGTGCTGGAGCTGTCGGCCTGCCGGAACCGATCGAAGACGTGCGGCAGGAAGTCCGCCGTGATCCCCATGCCGGTGTCCGCGACCAGGATCTCCGCGTGGCCGTTCGACCGGCGCAGCTCGATCGCGATCTTGCCCTTCCCGGGCGTGAACTTGATCGCGTTCGAGAGCAGGTTCCAGACCACCTGCTGCAGGCGATCCGGGTCGCCGTGGAAGTCGCTCGCCTCGTCGCGCAGCTCGAGCGCGAGCTCGAGCTGCTTCGCTTCCGCGGCGGGGCGCACCGCGTCGACCGCGGCCAGGATGACCCCGCGCAGGTCGATGTGCCGCACCTGGACGCGGAGCTTGCCGGCGATGATCCGCGAGACGTCGAGGATGTCGTCGACCAGCTGCGTCTGGGCGCGCGCGTTGCGCTCGATGGTCTCCAGCGCCCGGCGCAGCTTCTCGTCGCCCTCGAGCGCGCCGGTGCGGAGCATGCGCGTCCAGCCGAGGATGGCGTTGAGCGGCGTGCGCAGCTCGTGCGAGACCGTGGCGAGGAACTCGTCCTTGGAGCGGTTCGCCTCCTCCAGCTGCGCGCGCGCCTCCTGCTCGCGCAGGAGCAGGGCCGCGTGCGCCTCCTCGACCCGCTTCTGGTGATCGATGTCGGTGGCCGTGGCGATCCAGCCCACCACGGCGCCGTGCTCGTCGTGCTCGGGGACCACCCGGCACAGGTGCCAGCGCAGCTCCCCGTCGTGGCGGCGCAGCCGCTGCTCGCGCTCCAGCCCGCGACCGCCGCGGATGGCCGCGCCCCAGGCGGCCTGCACCGCCGGCAGCTCGTCCGCCGGGACGCCGCCAAAGAACGAGAGGCCCGCCTCCGCGCCCGCGTACTCCCGCCAGACCCGGTTGCAGTAGTAGATCTCGCCGTCGCGGCGGGCGGCCCAGACGCACTGGGGCATCGAGTCGGTGAGCGCGTGGAAACGGACCTCGCTGCGGCGCTCGAGCTCGCGCAGCTCTTGCGCCCGCAGCATCGCCGCTTGCCGCTTGATCAGCTCGCCGCGCCGCCAGAGGTCGACGAACACCGAGACCTTGGTGCGCAGGATCTCCGGGTCGAAGGGCTTGAGCAGGTAGTCGACCGCGCCCTGCGAGTAGCCCTTGAAGATGAACGACGGGTCCTTGGCGATGGCGGTGAGGAAGATGATCGGAGTCGACCGGTTCCGCTTCCGCTGCTTGATCACCGCCGCGGTCTCGATGCCGTCCATCCCCGGCATCTGCACGTCCATGAGGATGAGCGCGAACTCTCCATCGAGGAGCTGGCGGAGCGCATCCTCGCCCGAGGTCACCTTCACCAGCTCTTCGCCCAGCGGCGCGAGGATCGCCTCCAGCGCGAGCAGGTTCGGCGGATGGTCGTCCACCATCAGGATGCGCGCGCCCAGGCCCTCTTCCCACGCGGGTCGCGGCTGGGCAGGCAAGGGCTTGGTTCGCTGGACCGCCATGGCAGGAAGCTAGTGCTCCACTTTCAGCGTGCCCACAGCCGGATGAGCTGCAGGAGCTTGTCCGTGTCCACCGGTTTGGGGAGATAGTCCGACGCGCCGGCGACGATGCACTTGTCCCGATCCTCCTTCAGCGCCTTGGCGGTGATGGCGATGATGGGCAGCGCCTTGTACGCGGGATCCTTGCGAATCGCCTTCATCGTCTCGTAGCCGTCCATCTCCGGCATCATCACGTCCATCAGCACCAGGTTCACGTCCGGGTTGCGCTCCAGCGCCGCGATCCCGTCCTTGCCGTTCTCGGCGTACAGCACCTCCAGGCCGTGGCTCTCCAGCACGCTGGTGAGCGCGAAGATGTTCCGCACGTCGTCGTCGACCACCAGCACCTTCTTGCCGGCGACCGATTCCTCGTCGCCGCGCGCTCCTTGCAGGATCTGGCGGCTCCGCTCGGGGATCTTCTCTTCGATGCGGTGGAGGAAGAGCGCCGTGTCGCTGAGCAGCTTCTCCGGCGAGGCGGCGCCGGACTTGAGGATCACCGACTCGGCGAATTTCTTCAGGCGCGCCTCTTCCTTCTTCGACAGCTCCTTGCCGGTGTAGACGACCACGGGAAGATCGCGGAAGCGCGGCTGGGTCTTGATCTGCTCGAGGAGCTTGCTGCCGTCCACGTCGGCGAGCATCAGGTCCAGCACCACGCAGTCGAAGTCGCCCGATTCCAGCTGGTGGAGCGCCTCCTCGGCGCCCGACACCGAAGTGACGGCGACGTCGTCGCCCTCGCCGACGAGATCGCTGATTCCCTTCGCCTGGCTCGCGTCGTCCTCGATGAGGAGCAGCCGCTTCACCTTCTTCTCCACGAAGCTCTGGATATGGGTGAAGGCGCCCTCCAGCGCGTCCTTGCTGACCGGCTTCTCCAGGTAGGCGAAGGCCCCCATGGCGGCGCCCTTCTTGCTCTTCTCCACGATGGAGATGACGTGCACCGGGATGTGGCGCGTGCGCGGGTTGCGCTTCAGCCGGTCGAGGATGCTCCACCCGTCCACCACGGGGAGCTGGATGTCCAGGGTAATGGCGATGGGCTGCAGCTCGTTCGCCAGCGCCAGGCCGGTGTCGCCGCGCGTGGCCACCACGGCCTTGAAGCCCTTCTCGCGGGCCATGCCCACCATGATGCGGGCGAACTTCACGTCGTCCTCGATGATGAGGAGCACGCGGTCGCCTTCGCGCAGATGCTCGCGGTCGTCGTCGACCGGCTTGGGGGCGAGCGACTCCGCCTGCACCGCCGGCGCCAGCATCTCGATCTTGGAGGGTCGCGCGGGCGTGGTCCCCCAACGCGGCCGATCGAGCGGCGCCGGCCCGGGCTGCTCGTCGCCGGCATCGCGCTCCTCGTCCGCGCCGTCCTCCGGGCCCAGGTAGCGGTCCGGCAGGAAGATGGTGAAGGATGAACCCCGGCCGGGCTCGCTCTCCACGTGGATCTCGCCGCCGAGGAGGCGGGTGATCTCGCGGCTGATGGAGAGGCCCAGCCCGGTTCCGCCGTACTTGCGGCTGGTGGTGCCGTCCGCCTGCTGGAAGGCCTCGAAGATGATCTTCTGCTTGCTCCGCGCGATGCCGATCCCGGTGTCGATCACCGAGAAGGCGATGACCTGATCGGCGCGGTGGAGCGCGTCGTTGTCCAGCCCGCGGCGGTCCGGCGCGGTGTGGATGCGCAGCTGGACGCTGCCCTGATCGGTGAACTTGAAGGCGTTGGCCAGCAGGTTCTTCAGGACCTGCTGGAGCCGCTGCGGGTCGGTGCGGACGTGCGTCGGCAGCGAGGCGTCCAGCTCGACAGCGAAATCGAGGCTCTTCTGCTCCGCGACGGGGCGGAAGTT
This sequence comes from Myxococcales bacterium, assembly GCA_045802765.1. GTDB lineage: Bacteria > Myxococcota > Myxococcia > Myxococcales > 40CM-4-68-19 > VBKO01. The sequence continues at coordinate 2,322 of JBJMQJ010000324.1, read as the reverse complement.
GCGCTCGACGAACTCCTTGAGATCGACCAGCGCGATGTCGCGCGGCTCGATCTGCATCTTGCCCGCCTCGACCTTGGAGAGATCGAGGATCTCGTTGATGAGCGAGAGCAGGTCGCCGCCGGAGGCGTAGATGGTCTTGGCGTACTCGACCTGCTTCTCCGACAGGTTGTCCTCCTTGTTGTCGGCGAGCAGCTTGGCGAGGATGAGCAGCGAGTTGAGCGGCGTGCGCAGCTCGTGGCTCATGTTGGCGAGGAACTCGCTCTTGTACTTGGAGATGAGCTGCAGCTGCTCCGCCTTCTCCTCCAGCGAGGCGCGCGCCATCTCCACCTCGCGGTTCTTGATCTCGATGTTCTGGTTCTGCTCCTCGAGCTGCTTGGCCTTCTCCTCCAGCTCGAGGGCCTGCTTCTCCAGGGCGGAGTTGGTGCGCTTGAGCTCCTCCTGCTGGATGGTCAGCTCCTTCGACTGGCTCTGCAGCTCCTGGGTGAGGCCCTGCGACTGCTGCAGGAGCTGCTCGGTGCGCATGTTGGCGCCGATCATGTTGAGCACCACGCCGATCGACTCGGTGAGCTGGTCGAGGAAGATCTGGTGGATGGCGCTGAACGTGTTGAACGATGCCAGCTCGATGACCGCCTTCACCTCGCCCTCGAAGAGCACCGGCAGGACGATGATGTTGAGCGGAGGCGACTCGCCCAGCCCCGAGGTGATCTGGATGTAATCGGAGGGCACCCGGGTGAGCAGGATGGTCTTCTTCTCCAGCGCGCACTGCCCGACCAGGCCCTCGCCGGGTTGGAAGCGGTTGGAGACGCTCTTGCGCTCCTTGTACGCGTAGGTCGCCACCAGCTTGAGGACCGGTCCTTCGCTCTCCTGGTCCATCATGAAGAACGCGCCGTGGTGCGCGGAGACCAGCGGGGTGAGCTGGCTCATGATCAGCCGCGACACGGTGTCCAGGTTCTTCTGGCCCTGCATCATCGAGCTGAACTTCGCCAGGTTCGTCTTGAGCCAGTCCTGCTCCTGGTTCTTCTGCGTGGTCTCCCGCAGGTTGACGATCATCTGGTTGATGTTGTCCTTGAGCTTCGCGACCTCGCCTTCCGCCTCGACGGTGATGCTGCGGGTCAGGTCGCCCTTGGTCACCGCGGTGGCGACCTCGCTGATGGCGCGGATCTGGGTGGTCAGCGAGGCGGCCAGCTGGTTGACGTTGTCGGTCAGCTGCCGCCAGGTCCCGGTGGCGTTGGGCACCTTGGCCTGGCCGCCCAGCTTGCCCTCGATGCCCACCTCGCGCGCCACGCTGGAGACCTGATCGGCGAAGGTGCCCAGCGTGTCGGTCATGTCGTTGATCGTCTCGGCCAGCTCCGCCACCTCGCCCTTGGCGTCCACGAGCAGCTTCTGGCTGAGGTCGCCGTTCGCGACCGCGGTCACCACCCGCGAGATGCCGCGCACCTGCGTGGTCAGGTTGCGGGCCATGAAGTTCACGTTGTCGGTCAGGTTCTTCCACACGCCCGCGACGCCGGGCACGTCGGCCTGTCCGCCCAGCTTGCCCTCGGTGCCCACCTCGCGAGCCACGCGGGTCACTTCCGAGCCGAAGGAGTTCAGCTGATCGACCATCACGTTGATGGTGTTCTTCAGCTCGAGGATCTCGCCCTTGACGTCGACGGTGATCTTCTTGGACAGGTCGCCGTTGGCGACCGCCGTCGTGACCAGGGCGATGTTGCGCACCTGGCCGGTCAGGTTGTTGGCCATGAAGTTCACGTTGTCGGTGAGGTCCTTCCACACGCCGCTGACGCCGCGGACGTCGGCCTGCCCGCCCAGCCGTCCCTCGGTGCCGACCTCGCGGGCGACGCGCGTGACCTCGGAAGCGAAGCTGCGCAGCTGGTCCACCATGGTGTTGATGGTGTCCTTGAGCGCGAGGATCTCGCCGCGCGCCTCGACCGAGATCTTCTGCGACAGATCGCCGTTCGCCACCGCGGTGGTGACCTTGGCGATGTTGCGGACCTGGTCGGTGAGGTTGCCCGCCAGCACGTTCACGTTGTCCGTCAGGTCCTTCCAAACGCCGCCGACTCCGGGCACCTCGGCCTGCGCGCCCAGCTTTCCTTCCGTGCCCACCTGCTTGGCCACGCGGGTCACTTCCGAGGCGAAGCTGCGCAGCTGATCGACCATGGTGTTGATGGTGTTCTTGAGCGCCAGCACCTCGCCGCGCACGTCGACCGTGATCTTCTTCGACAGGTCGCCGCGCGCGACGGCGGTGGAGACCTCGGCGATGTTGCGCACCTGCGAGGTCAGGTTCGACGCCATCCGGTTCACGTTGTCCGTGAGGTCGCGCCAGGT
>JBJMQJ010000323.1:0-7261 GCA_045802765.1 Myxococcales bacterium | reverse complement strand
GGGCCGGATGCGCATCGAATCGCCCGGCTGGAGCAGCACCTCGCGCGCACCGTCTCCCGCGTCGAACTCGAAGCGCATCGATCCGGAGAGGAGGTGGATCGTCTCGTCCTTCTGGCGGTGGTACTGCCGGCTGAGCGCGTGCCCCCGGGTGATGTGCAGGATCTTCCCGACGTAGCGCTCGGAGTGGGCCCAGATGAGCTCGTAGCCCCAGGGCTTCTCGACGCGGCGCGGATCGAACCGGACGTCCTGCTGCGCGAGCGCAGCCGAGCCCTCGACCGGATGGCCCATGGCAGCTCCTTCCCTGTCGAGGATCGGCATCGCGCGCCCGGCAGGCAACCAGCGGGGCGCGCGGGGGCTTCAGGCCTTCTTTTCCAAGAGCTTCTTTGCCTGGGTCTGCAGCGCGTTGGAGACGTTCCGGTTCTTGGACAAGGCCTTCAGCTCGGCCTGCCGGAGGAGGGAGAGGAACCGCATCGCCACCGCGACCGGCACCTTGGGGTTGTTCACCAGGCTCACCTTGATCGTGTAGTTCTTGAGGAGCAGCCGGTTGTTGTAGATGTGCTGGAGCACCTCGTGGGGCGAGGTGCGCGAGTTGGCGATCTTCGCGATCTCGCCGTCGGTGATCCGGGGACTCTGCACGACGGCGAGCTGCACGAGCTTGTTCGGATCGCGCAGCAGGATGGTCCGGACCTCCTTGTTCCCCTTCTTGTTCGCCCACTCGATCTTCTTCGCGATCGAGAGCTTCTGGATCTGCTGCTGGATGGTGACCCGCTTCTTCTTGCCGTCGGCGTCGAGCTCCTCGTCGTCCTTCGGCGCCTCCGGGGTCTCGTTGGCGTGATCGGTCGCGCCGACCTCCTCCAGCAATTCCTCCGCGCCCGCTTCCTCCAGCGCCGCGCGGGCGGCCGCCTCCGCCGCGGCCTTCTCGTCCACGCCGGCGCCCAGCACGCGCTTTCGCGCCGCCTGGAAGGCGGGCATGTCGGCGAGCACCAGCCCGGAGCGGACGCAGAAATCGGTGATGCTGTCGACGGTGGACGGGCGAGTCACCGGGTTCGCCACCAGCGCGCGTACGATGGCGTCGTGGCGCAGCAGGCGGAGCTGGTTCTGCGCGACGATCTCGAGCAGCTTCTCCTGCGGCATGGCCGCGACCCGCGCCACCGCCTCGTCCGGCGTGGACGGGTTCAGGACCAGCATCTCCAGGTACTCGAGCTTCGAGCCCAGCGCCGACACGTAGTAATCGAGGACGCGCGGATCGGCGGTCTCGTCGCGCAGCGCGACCGCCAGCATGCGGTCGGGGAGGCCCGCCGCGCTCTTCGCCGCGGTCTCGCGGACGTTCGCGTCGTCATCGAACGTCAGCATGAACAGGGCGGTGGCCATGTCCTTGGGCCCCATCGGCACCAGGGCCTTGGCGCCCATCATGCGCAACGGCACGGGCGCCTTCGGGTCGACGTGCTTCTGGAAGTTCGCCGGCAGCACGTCGAGCGGCAGCGGGCAAGCGGAGGGCGCGATCGCCTCGGCCATGCGGCGGTCCTACCCGGCCTGCCGCGGCGGCAGCGCCTGGGGCTCGGGCCGGGAGTCGGGCAGGTCCTCGAAGGAGAGGGTCGGATCGAACCGCTTGCCGGACATCTTCCAGGTCAGCTTGCCCAGCCACTTGTTGAGGAAGAAGTTGCGCGGGAGCCAGGGAATGGGCGGCGGGCGGCGCAGGCCGAGCGCGAGGAACTCGTGCCGCACCCGCGGATCGTTCGGCGCCAGCTCCAGCGCGCGGTGCAGCGCGCGGACCGCCTGCTCCTTGTTGCGGGTGACGACCAGCGCCTTGGCCAGGTTGACGAGCATCTCGGTGGTGGCGGGGCCGCGCCGGACCGCCTCCTCGCAGAAGCGGATGCCGCGCTGCCGGTCGCCTTCCACCAGCACCAGGGTGAGCCCGTAGTTGGAGAGCACGCGGACGTCGTTCAAATTGCGCCGATACACCTTCTCGAAGATCTGGTGCGCCGAGGCGCGGTCCGTTTCCAACAAGGCCCGCCCCTCGTCGATGATCTTGTTCACCTCGGCCGCGGGCAGCGCCTGGTGCTGGGGCGCGTGCGTGGGGGGCGGCGGAAGCGTCGGGCGGGGCATCCGCGTGGGCGTGCGCATCGGCCGCGGGGCGACCTTGACCACCGCGCGCAGGTGGTCCTGCTCCGACGGAGAGGCCCCGCGCGGCAGCGCCCCCGGCTTCGAGTCCTTCGGCCCCTCGTCCATCTCACCTTTCCCGCGAGCCGCTAGCCGCAAGCCGCGAGGCCGTCCCTAGGTTTGGTTGCGTTGATAGATGATGCGCAGCCCGTCGAGCGTGAGCTGCTCGTCGACGATCTCGATCCGCTTCGAGACGTTCGCGATGAGCGGCGCGAGCCCGCCCGTGGCGACGATCTTTACCGGGAAGCCCAGCTCCTCGGCCATGCGCGAGCAGAGCGAGTCGACCAGGCCGGCGTAGCCGAAGACGAGGCCGCTCTGCATCGAGGCCACCGTGTTGCGGCCGACCACCTTGTCCGGCTTCTCGAAGGCGACCCGCGGGAGCTTGCTCGCGCGGTGGAAGAGCGCCTCCATGGAGATGGCGATGCCCGGCGCGATGGCGCCGCCCAGGTACTCGCCCCGCGCGGTGACCGCGTCGAAGGTGGTGGCGGTGCCGAAGTCGACGATGATGAGGCCTTGCGGCCATTTTTCGTACGCAGCGACGGCGTTGACGATGCGGTCGGCGCCCACCTCGCGCGGGTTGTCGTAGAGGACCGGCATCCCGGTCTTCACGCCCGGACCGACGATGAGCGGTTTCTTCCCGAAGAAGCGCTTGCACATCTGCTCGAGCGGAAACTGCATGGGCGGCACGACGCTGGAGACGATCACGTCGTGCACCTGCTCGAGCGAAACGTTCGCGAAGTCGAAGAGCGAGCGGAGCTGCAGGCCGTACTCGTCGCCGGTGCGGTCCTTCTCCGTCTGGAAACGGAAGGACTCGCGCAAGACGGGCTTCGGGGCGAGATCGTACAGCCCCAGCACCGTGTTGCTGTTGCCGACGTCGATCGCCAGGAGCATGGCGCGAGTATCGGCAGCGCGAGAGGGCGGGTCAACAAAGGACCGTGGGCCCCTTGCCTACAGGACCCTGCAATGGCTGACGTCGCCCGCCATCACCCGAGTCAATGCCTCATCCTTTGTGCGCACGAGCAGCGCGCCGTCGTCGGCCAGATCGAGCGCGTCGCCCTCCAGGACGCCCGGTTCCAGCTCCACGCGGACCCGCCGGCCCAGGGTGGAGGAGAGCTGGCGCCAGCGGTCCCGAACGGGGGCGAACCCTTCCACCTCGTGCAGGGCGAGCCACTCGTCGAGGGCCTCGAGCAAGCGCGCGCAGGCGAGCGCGCGCGGGACCTCCTCGCCTCTCTCGATGCGTAAGCTGGTCGCCTGATCCACCAGCTCGTCGGGGAAGTCCTCCGCGAGCTGGCCGCAGTTGAGCCCCACGCCGAGCACCACGTGCCTCACGCGCTCTCCGTCGACGCGCAACTCGGTGAGCAGGCCCGCCAGCTTGCGGTCCCCGCACTCGACGTCGTTGGGCCACTTGATCCGCGCGGTCGGAGCGCCCAGCTCGCGCGCCGCCTCGCACACCGCCACCGCCGCGGCCAGGGCCACCTCGGGCGCCCGCGCCGCGGAGATGGACGGGCGCAGCACCACCGAGAGCGCGATCGACTTGCCCGGCGGCGAAAGCCACGGGCGTCCGCGCCGGCCCCGCCCTTCGGTCTGCAGCTCGGCGATCACCACCTCCCCGTGCCTGGCGCCCAGCTCGGCGAGGCGGTGCGCCTCGTCGTTGGTCGAGGTGAGCTCCGCGTGATGGTGGATGATCCGGCCGATCTCGGCGGTCCCCAGCAGCGGCCCGATCTCGCGCTCCGAGAGCCCCGCCGGCATTCCCGCCAGGCGGTAGCCGCGCCCGCCGGAGGCGTGGATGAGATAGCCGCGCGCGCGGAGCGAGTCGAGGCGCTTGAGCAGCTCGGCGCGCGGCACGTCGAGCTTGTCGCAGAGCGCCGATCCCGAGACGAAATCGTCGTCGCACTCGAGCAGCATGCCGAGGACGAACGCGTCCTGGCGGTCGTCGGTCCAGTGCGCGATCTCGGCCTCGCCGGGGGCGGGCGAGACCAGCGGGCTCAAGCGCGGCCCTCCACGACCAGGCTCAGGTCGACGGCCGGAGCGGAGTGTGTCAGGGCGCCCACGGACACGTAGTCTACCCCGCAGGCGGCGATGCGCTGCAAGCGCTCCTGCGTGACCCCTCCGGAGGCCTCGGTGGGAACGCGCCCGGCGACCTGCTTCACGGCGGCGGCGAGCTCGCGGTCCCCCAGGTTGTCGAGAAGGAGCAGATCGGCTCCGGCGGCGAGCGCCTCCTCGATCTGCTCCGGGGTGCTCACCTCCGCCTCGACGCGCAGGAAAGGCGAGGCGGCGGCCTTGGCGCGGCGCACGGCCTCGCCGATTCCGCCCGCCGAGGCAGCGTGGTTGTCCTTGACGAGGATGCCGTCGAAGAGCGCGCCGCGGTGGTTCGTGCCGCCGCCGGCGCGCACGGCCGCCTTCTCCAGCTCGCGCATCCCGGGGCTCGTCTTGCGGGTGTCGAGGAGGCGCGTCCGCGTTCCGCGCAGCGCCTGCGCGTACCTGTGGGTGAGCGTGGCCACGCCGCACAGGCGCTGCATTAGATTCAGCGCCGTGCGCTCCGCGCTGAGCAGGGGGCGGAGCCGCCCGCGGACGCGGAGCACGCCCGCGCCCGCGTCCGCGGCGTCGCCCTCTCCCAACAGCGGCTCGAGCTCGCACTCGCCGTCGAGCGCGCGAAAGACGCGCGCCGCGGCCGATACACCCGAGACGACCAGCGGCTCCTTGGCGACGATGAGCGCGGCGCCCCGCGCCTGGGCTGGAACGCAGGCCTCGGCGGTGCGATCGCCGGGCCCGACGTCCTCCGCCAGCGCCAGCTCGATGAGCCGGCCGACGGCGTCGCCGGGCCGGCCCAGGTCCAGCGGCGCCGCCATGCGGCGAGGGTCCATCTCGCGAAGCCCGCGCTCTCGAGAAGCGTAGCCGCCGGATCCTGCGGCGGCTAGCGCCGGGAGCGGCGCGACTTCGTCCCCCGCTTCGCGGCGCCGGTCTTCTTCCCGCGCCCGCCCTTCGCGGGGCGGCGAGTAGCCTTGCCAGCCGCGCGGCGCGTCTGCTTCTTGGCCGCGGGCTTCGCGGCCTTCCGCCCGCGCTTGGCGGCCGCCTTCCGGCCACCCTTGGCGCCCGCGGCCGCCTTCGCCGGGCGGGCCTTCCGCGACGGCTTCGCCCGAGTTGGCCTGGCCCGCTTTGACCGGGCGAGGCTCTCCTGGAACTTGGCGGCGTCCTTCGCCAGCTCCCCGAGCTTGCCCTCCGCGGACTGCACTCCGGACTCCAGCACGTCGGCGGCCTTCTCCATGAGCCCGCGGGCGAGGTTCTTCACGCGCGTGAACGCCTGCTCGGCCGCGCCCTCGCCACCTCCGCCCTCCTTCGGGGCAGCGGAGGGAGATCCCGGCTCGCCGCCCGTCCCGGAGGATCCGCCGCCATAGCCGCCGGCGCCGCCTTCGGACCGGCCCCCGTCGCCGCCGCCGCCATGCGACGGCCCGCCGTGGGTGCCCATCTGGTCCATGCTGCGGTGGCCTTGCTCGGGCTTCTCGTCACCCGCGCCGCCGTTGCTCCCGCTCTTCTGCTCGTTCATTCCATCCTCCGCTCTCGTGACGCGATCCAGGTGGCGCGTCAGCTTGTCCCGTTTCTCTTCCAACTCCGCCGCGCGGGCGCGGTCCTTCTCGACCACTTCGGCCGGCGCGCGCGCGAGGAAGCCCGGGTTGTCCAGGCGCTTCGCGATGCCGGCGAGCTCCCCTTCCAGCCTCTGCAGCTCCTTCGTCACTCGCGCCTTCTCGGCGCCGAAGTCGATCAGCCCGGCGAGCGGCAGGTGCACCTCCACCTCCGGTTCGACGTGCGCCGCGGCCTGCCGTGGACGAGGCGCGCCGGCGGGCAGCACCTGCACATCGGACGCGTTGGCCAGCCGCGCAAAGGCGTGACGGTGCGTCTCGAAGAGCCGCTGCGCCGCGCCGTCGCGCGGCACCAGCACCAGCGGCACCGCCTGGTTCGGCGGCAGGTTCACCTCGCCGCGGACGCTGCGCGCGCCGTCGATCGCGCGCACCAGCGCGTCCATCTCCGCTTCGGCCCGGGGGTCGATGAGCGAGTCCGGCGCGGGATAGCGCTCGACCATGATCGAAGGCGCGTGGCCCTTGCGCTTGGGCAGCCGCTGCCAGACTTCCTCGGTGACGAACGGCATGAAGGGATGCAGGAGGCGCAGCGCTCCTTCGAGGGCCTGCAGCAGCGCGGACTGCGCTCCGGCGCGCTCCGCCGGCGAGCGGTCGCCGTAGAGCGCGGGCTTGGCGAGCTCGATGGCCCAGTCGCACAGCTCGCCCCAGACGAAGCGGTAGATGCCGTTGGCGGCGTCGTTCAACCGGAGCTCCTCCAGCGCCTGCCGCGTCTCGTCGGCGCAGCGCTGGAAGCGGGAAAGGATCCAGCGATCGTAGACGCTGGCCGGCGGCGCGGGATGATCCGGATCGTAGCCGTCGGCGCTGCGGAGCACGAAGCGGGCGGCGTTCCAGATCTTGTTGGCGAAGGCGCGGTAGCCCTCGATGCGCTTCTCGTCGAGCTTGATGTCGCGACCCTGCCCCGCCATCGACGCGAGCGTGAACCGCAGCGCGTCGGCGCCGTACTTCGCGGTGATGTCCAGCGGATCGATCACGTTCCCGCGCGTCTTGGACATCTTCTCGCCGTGCTTGTCGCGCACCATGGCGTGGAGGAACACCACGCGGAACGGCACGTCGCCCATGAAGTGCAGGCCGAGCATGGCCATGCGCGCGACCCAGAAGAAGAGGATGTCGAACCCCGTCTCCATCACCGAGTTGGGATAGAAAGTGCGCAGGGCCGGCGTGTCGTCCGGCCACCCTAGCGTCGAGAACGGCCACAGGCCGGACGAGAACCAGGTGTCGAGCACGTCCGGGTCCTGCGTCAGGCGGCCCGAGTGACAGGTCTCGCATTCGCGCGGCGTCTCGCGCGCGACCGTCACGTGCCCGTACTCGCAGTACCAGGCGGGAATCTGATGCCCCCACCAGAGCTGGCGCGACACGCACCACGGCTCGATGTTGCGCATCCAATGGAAGTACGTCTTCGTCCACTGCTCGGGCACGAACACGGTCTTGCCCTGCTCCACTGCGGCGATCGCCGGCTCGGCGAGCTT
>JBJMQJ010000322.1:0-7971 GCA_045802765.1 Myxococcales bacterium | reverse complement strand
GGAACGGCAAGAGCCCGATCGCCAGCGCGCGCCTCACGCGGCCCTCCGTCGGCGCTCGTTCACGCAGGCCTCGCCCACCAGCAGCAAGAACGCGGGCAGCACCAGGAATTCGTACACCTCGTCGTACTGTTTGACCAGCCGGGCCTCGTTCTCGGTGCGCTTGAGCCCGTTCAGGGCCGCCTCGATGGCCTCGACGCCGAAGTGCTTGGCGTCGGCGCGCAGGTACTCGCCCCCGGTCTTGACGGCGATCTGCGACAGCATGTCTTCGGCCAGCCGCGAGGTGACGTACTTGCCCTCCCGGTCCTTGAGGTACCCGACGGTGACCCCCTCGTCGGTGACGTGTGGGACCAGCTCGCCCGAGCGAGACCCGATCCCCACCGCGAAGATCTTCACCCCCAGCCGCTGGGCCTCCTCGGCCATGGCCAGCGGCTCGCTCTCGGTGTCCTCGCCGTCGGTCAGGAGCAGGATCACCTGGGAGCGGTTCTGGGAGGCCTTGGTGCGCAGCCGCTTGAGCAGGTCCAGGCTGGAGTTGAGGGCCCGCCCGATGGCGGTCCCGCCCACCGGCATGTCGTTGGGGGTCAGGTCCCGCCAGAACAGCTTCACCGCCGCGTAGTCGGTGGTGGGCGGATAGGTCAGGGTCTCGCCGGCGAAGGCCACCAGACCGATGCGATCGCCGGCCAGCCGATCGATGAGCCGCTCCAGCTCGCGCTTGGCTCGCTCCAGGCGGGACGGGTAGATGTCCCGGGCCAGCATCGACTTGGAGAAGTCGAGCGCCACCACGATGTCCAGCCCCCGCTGCTTCTCCAGGTGAGCCCGCCCGCCCGCCTGGGGACGGGCCAGGGCCAGCGCCAGCAGGCCCACCGCCAGGGTCACGTAGATGGCCCGCAGCACCTTGCGCGGCACCGACACGGAGTCGGCCATCCGCGCGATCAGCACGTGGCTCCCCAGCGAGGCCAGCAGGCGCCGCCGCCGGGCGAAGGTCACCACGTAGGCCAGCACCACCGCCGGCACCGCCAGCAGCAGCCAGAGCAGCTGCGGGTGCGCGATGCGCATCATGGCAGCCTCCGCAGCCGCGACAGGCGCAGGGCGATCTCCAGCAGCAGGATCAGGAAGGCCGGCCAGAGCACCCGCGGGTAGAGCTCGGCGTAGAGGATGGCCCGGTCGCGGATGCGCGACTTCTCCAGCTCCTCGAGGATGTTCTGGAACCGCCGGGCCAGGGCCCGGGTGTCGGTGGCCAGGTAGGGCGTTCCGCCGGTGGTGGTGGCGATCTGCTCGAGCAGCTTGGGGTTGACCGGATGGCGCCGCGCCGCCCCCGCCCCGGGGGTGTCCGAGCTCTCGTTGTCTCCGGCGAGGATGGTGTAGATCTTCACCCCCATCTTCTGGGCGTAGCCGGCCGCCTGCTGGGGCGAGATGTTGCCCGAGTTGTTGTCGCCGTCGGTGAGCAGGATGATCACCCGCGAGCGCGCCTCCGAGCGCCGCAGCCGGGCCAGCGCCACCCCCAGGCCGTTGCCGATGGCCGTCCCCTGGCCGTCGATGATCCCCAGGTGCAGCTCGCCCAGCATGCGCAGGAAGGTGCCGTGGTCGAGGGTGGGCGGGATGTACGTGTAGGCGTCCTTGCCGAAGATGACCAGGCCGATGCGGTCCGACTGGCGGCGGCGCACGAAGTCGTTGATCACCAGCTTGGCCGCCTCCAGGCGGTTGGGGATGAGGTCCGTCTCCACCATCGAGCCGGACATGTCCAGGGTGACGACGATGTCGATGCCCTCCAGCTCGATCTCGTCGTCGCGCCGGGAGGTCTGGGGGCGGGCCAGGGTCAGGCCCAGCAGCACCACCGCCAGCAGGCGCAGCACCATGGGCAGGTCGCGCAGGCGCGAGACCCAGCCCCGCCGCCGCTGCCCCAGCTCGGAGGCCCGGGAGTGCATGATGGCCCCGCGCCGCTCGGGCGCGCGGCGGATCCCCGCCCACAGCACCAGCGCCACCGCCAGCGGGATCAGGGCCAGGGCGAAGGGGTGGCCGAAGCGGAAGCTCTCCACCCCGCGCAGGAACCAGACGTACGCCCCCATGGCCGGCACGAAGACGGCGGCGATGAGGCCGTAGGGGATGCGCCCGCGCCCCTCAGGCATGAGCCGTCTCCTGGGCCGGGACGCTCACCTGGGGCTGGAACCGCGGCCGGGTCGACTCCACCAGGCGGATGGCCCACTCCAGGGCGCCGCGCGCCTCCTCGGCGGTGGGCGAGACCTTGGCGAACTTGACCAGGTCGCACCCGGACAGCCAGCCCTCCACCTCGCCCAGGGTCAGCTCGCGGGCGGCCCGGGTGCGCAGCTCGTCCATCAGCTCGGCGGTGGTCATCTCCAGCGAGTCGAAGCCCCAGCGCCCCCCCAGGTACTCGCGCACGATCTCGGACAGCTCGAAGTAGAAGGGCCGGTGGTCGGCGCCGTCGGGCAGGCCGCGGGCCCCCAGGCGGTCCAGGCGGTCGAGGGCAATCTCGTGGGCGGGCCGGGGCGGCGGGGCGGGGCGCAGCGAGGCCCGGGCCCGCAGCTTGCGCCGCACCAGCGTCGCCACCAGGGCGCCCAGCCCCGCGGCCAGCAGCCCACCGGCGATGTAGACGAGGAGGAGGTCGCGCTCCAGCACCCGCACCGGCGGCGCGTTCTCCTTCAGGGCCGGCTCGGCCTCGTTGGCCAGCAGGCTCTGGACCTTGATGGGGATGGGCTCGGTCCGGGTGGTGAGCACCTCGCCGCCCTTGCCGAGGTAGGTCACCTCCACGGCCGGCAGGGTCAGGTCGCCGGTCTCGTAGGCGGCGATCTGGGCGGTGAACTCGCGCCGGATCTTGCCGTCGCCCAGGTCCTTGGTGTCGACCTTGCGGTTCTGCTCGTCGAGCTCCGAGAACGGCCCCAGCTCCAGGGTGTGGGGGAGGTTGACCGGGACGTCGCGGGGGGCCACCGCCAGGACCGAGAGGACGATGACGTCCCCCACCCGGGCCTCCTTGCGATCGACCTGGGCGGAGACGGTGGGCGCCCCCTCCATCGCCCCCGCGTCCAGGGCCAGCACCAGGCCCAGCAGCAGCGCGCTCAATGCCGCAGCCTCCGGGCCCGCGCCTCGAAGAAGGCGGTCAGCCCCGGCAGATAGGGCCGGTCGGTGCGCACGGCGATGGCGTCGAGGTCCAGCCGCCGGAAGAGCGCCTGCAGCGCCTCGCGGCGGGCCTTGCTCTCCGCGGCCAGGGCCCGCCCCTCCGGCCCCGAGCTGTCGAACACCACCAGCTCGCCGGTCTCGGGGTCCTCCAGCTCCAGCAGCCCCACCGGCGGCAGCGCCTCCTCCAGCGGATCGGTGACGGTGACCGGCACCAGGTCGTGCCGCCGGCCGGCGATGCGCAGCGAGCGCTCGTACTTTGCCAGCGGGGCCAGGAAGTCGGACACCAGGAAGGCCACCGAGCGCCGCCGGGCGATGCGCCCCAGGAAGTCCAGCCCGGCGCCGAGGCTGGTGCGGGGCGAGCGCGGGGTGAACGAGAGGATCTCGCTGATGACCCGCAGGACGTGCTTCTTCCCCTTCTTGGGCGGCACGAAGCGCTCGACCTCGTCGGTGAAGATGATCAGGCCCACCCGGTCGTTGTTGCGGATGGCGGAGAAGGCCAGCACCGCGGCCAGCTCGGCCGCCAGCTCCCGCTTCTCCTGGTCGCGCGAGCCGAAGCGCCCCGAGGCGGACATGTCCACCAGGAGGAGCACGGTCATCTCCCGCTCCTCGATGAAGAGCTTGACGTAGGGCTCGTTCATCCGCGCCGAGACGTTCCAGTCGATGAGCCGGATGTCATCGCCGGGCATGTACTCCCGCACCTCCGAGAAGGCGATCCCGCTCCCCTTGAACACCGAGTGGTACTGCCCCGCCATCCGGTCGCGCACCAGCCTCTCGGTGACGATCTCGATCTTGCGGATCTTCTTGAGCAGCTCCCGGGTCAGCATCCTCAGGGCACTTCGACTTTTTCGAAGATCTTCCTGACCACCTGCTCGGAGGTCAGCTCCTCGGCCTCGGCCTCGTAGGTGAGGATCACCCGATGACGGAGCACGTCCACGCCCACCGCCTTGATGTCCTCGGGGGTGACGTAGCCGCGGCGGCGCAGGAAGGCGTGGGCCCGGGAGGCCAGGTTGAGGTAGATCGAGGCGCGCGGGCTGGCGCCGTACTGGATGAGGTCGGCCAGCTCGGCCAGGCCGTGGTTCTTGGGCTCGCGGGTGGCGTGGACGATGTTGATGATGTAGTCGCGGATCTTCTCGTCGATGTAGATCTGGCTCAGCACCGCGCGGGCCTCGGAGATGTGCTGGGGCGTGGCCACCGGCTCGGCCCGGGCCGCCACCGGCGAGGTCATGCGGTCCATGATCAGCCGCTCGTCCTCCTTGGTGGGATAGCCGACCTTGACCATCAGCATGAAGCGATCGAGCTGGGCCTCGGGCAGGGCGTAGGTCCCCTCCTGCTCGATGGGGTTCTGGGTGGCCATCACGAAGAAGGGGTCGGGCAGGACGTGGGTGGTCTCGCCCACCGTCACCTGCCGCTCCTGCATCGCCTCTAGCAGCGCCGACTGCGTCTTCGGCGTGGCGCGGTTGATCTCGTCGGCCAGCACCAGGTTGGCGAACACCGGCCCCGACTGGAACTGGAAGCGCCGCCCGCCCTCCGGCGTCTCGGTCAGCACGTTCGTGCCGACGATGTCGGCCGGCATGAGATCGGGCGTGAACTGAATGCGCGAAAACTCGAGGCCGAGCGTTTGCGCGAGCGTGCGCACGAGCATCGTCTTGCCGAGGCCGGGCACGCCTTCGAGCAGCGCGTGGCCGCCGGCGACGAGGCAGATCAGCACGTGACGCAGCACGCCTTGCTGGCCCACCAGCCGCCGCGCCACCTCGCCCTCGATGCGCGCCGCCGCCGCGCGGAAGTCCTCGGCCGAGCGCGTGTCCGTGGTGGTCATGGCTGCCTCCTGCGCGGGGGCTGCGCCGTGGCTGCGCCGCCTGCCAGTACCTTACTCTATACGGGAGACAGGGCGTCCAGTTTCGGACCTGAGAGGCCTCGTCGAGGGGTTGGGATGGAGCGGCTGTGGACTCCGTGGCGGATGGCGTTCATCGAGCAGGCGAGCGACGGCACGCCGCCGGCCCGGCCCGCCTGCTTTCTGTGTGCCAAGCCGGCGGAAGGCCCGCAGCGCGACCGCGAGAACCTGGTCCTCTATCGCGGGCAGCGCGCCTACGTGCTGATGAACCTGTACCCCTACAATTCGGGGCACCTGATGATCGCGCCGTACGCGCACGGCGGCGACCTCACGGCGCTACCGGGCCCGACCGCCGACGAGCTGTTCGCGCTCACCCGTCGCGCGGTCGGCGCGCTGGGCGCCGAGTACCACCCGGACGGCTTCAACGTCGGCATGAACCTGGGGCTGTCGGCCGGCGCCGGCGTGCCCGACCACCTGCACGTCCACGTCGTGCCCCGCTGGAACGGCGACACGAACTTCATGCCCGTCCTCGGCGAGACGAAGGTGCTGCCCGAGTCGCTGGCGCAGACGTACGACCGCCTGCTGCCGCGCTTCTCCTCCCGCGCCGGGTCTGATTGAGGGTAGTACCGCGGGGGAAGCCCGACGCGGGCGCGTCCAATCTGGAATTGCCGCGGGCGGAGGCTGCAGCGGAACTGGCGCCGTGCGATAATCGCGCCGAGCGGCGATTGCGCGGCTCGATAAGGAGGGAGCCATGGCGGCGGTAACGCCCGGGCGCGAGTTCGCGCCCGACGATCTGCTGGAAGCAGCGGCCGTGGGCTGCGGCGCGCTGGCGCCGGCCCTGGACGCCGACTGGAGCGTGCTGGCGCGCGACCTGGAGTGGTCGTGCCACCGTACACTACAGCACATGGCCGAGGCGCCGCTGTTCCACGCCACCCACCTGGCCACGCGGGCGACGGAGCGCCGGCCGAGCTTCCGCGCGGGCGACTCGCCGCCGCCGGTCGCGGACTTGCTGCGCGTCATCCCGGCGAACGCGGCGATCCTGGCCGAGGTGGCGCGCGCGGCCCCCGCCGAGGCGCGCGGCTGGCATCCCTCGGGGATGGCCGACGCCTGCGGCTTCGCCGCCATCAGCAGCGTCGAGCTGCTCATCCACACCGCCGACGTTGCCGCGGCGCTGGGCCTCCCGTACCAGTCCCCCGCCGACCTGGCGGGGCGCATCCTGCGGCGGCTGTGCCCCTGGGCGCCCACGGACGGCGATGACTGGGCGACACTCCAGTGGGCGGCGGGCCGCATCGCCCTCCCCGACCGGGAGCGCCTCGGCCCCGACTGGTCGTGGCAGTCGGCGCCGCTCAGCGAATGGGACGGCACTGTAAAGAAGCGCCGCGCGTAGCCTGCCGATCGGCCCGTCCTGCCGGGAGTGCAGGGGGACTCCCTGTCCGGGGGCTTCGGGGTGTCCCCGCATCCTAGCCCCTATCCTACTGGGTGCGGAGGAAGACAGCCATGCTGACGAAAGAGGAGAACGAGCGGCTGACCCGGGTCGGGCCGGGCACCCCCGCCGGCGCGTTCTTGCGGCGCTACTGGCAGCCGGTCGGCTTCGCCAGCGAGCTGACGCCCGAGCGCCCGAAGCTGCGCGCCAAGGTCCTGCACGAGGAGCTGGTGATCTTCCGCGACGCCGCGGGCCACTACGGCTGCGTGGCCGAGCACTGCCCGCATCGCGGCGTGTCGCTCTACTACGGGTTCGTGGAGGACTGCGCGATCCGCTGCGCCTACCACGGCTGGAAGTTCGACACGGCGGGCAACTGCCTGGAGCAGCCGTTCGAGCCCGCGGCCAGCACCTTCCAAGACCGGATCCGGCAGCGCGCCTATCCCGTGCAGCAGCTCGGCGGGGTGCTGTTCGTCTACATGGGCCCGTCGCCCGCGCCGCTCCTGCCGCGCTGGGACGTGCTGGCCTGGCCCGGCCACCGCAAGCTCTACCGCTGGGCGCCGCTCCAGTGCAACTGGCTGCAGATCGTGGAGAACTCCATCGACATCACCCACACCTACTACCTGCACGGGCACTCGCTGTGGCTGCAGGGGGCGCGCGGCCCGAACGTGGACTACTTCTATCGGCCCATCGTTCAGCACGGCGCCCAGCCGTTCGAGTGGGGCATCGTGAAGAGCTGGACCTACGTCGGCAACGGCACCGCGCTGGGGGACGAGATCGCGGGCGGCACGCCGATGGTGTTCCCCGGCATGGTGCGGGTGCTGGAGTATCCCTGGCACACGCTGCACTTCCGCGTGCCGATCGACGACACCACGACGCAGGTGTTCTGGGTCGGCTACCTGGCCGCTGGCGAGCCGACGCACCCGGTAGCACGGCAGCAGTGCGCCCCCGACTGTCGGGCGTGCGCGCGAGAGATGGCGGGTGAGCAGCAGGACCCGGAGGCGCCGTTCGTCCACGACCTGCTGGCCGAGGTGCGGCCGGACGGCGAGTACGCCATGAGCGGCTTCTTCGGCCAGGACCGCATGGCCTGGGAGACCGCCGGGCCGATCTTCGACCGTAGCCAGGAGCACCTGGCAACCTCGGACCGGGGCATCCTGATGTTCCGGCAGATGCTGCGCGAGCAGATCCAGGCCGTGGAAGAGGGCCGCGACCCATTGGGCACGATCCGCGACCCGGCGCAGAACGCGGTGATCGAGCTGCCGGCCTGGGTCACCGACGTGGGCAGCGAGCGGTCGGTCGACCGGGGCGGCGTGCTGGCCAGCGCGCCGACGATGGCGGCCGTGTTCGACGAGCGCCACGAGTCCATCGTGATCGACCCGACCTCGCCGGTCTTCAGCAAGGCCAACGGCAGCGCTGGGGAGACGTAGAGCTTGGGCTGGCTCGTCAGTTGTCGAGAAGCACTACGTTCTCTCATCGCGCTCCGTCATAGCAGTGACGAACGAAACTCCGCCGATGTGACGAGGAGGCATCACGCTGAACCCGCACGTCAGCGTCATCACGCTCGGGGTCAGAGACCTGAACCGAGCGAAGC
>JBJMQJ010000321.1:0-10018 GCA_045802765.1 Myxococcales bacterium | reverse complement strand
GGACCCTTGGCGCCCGATCGCGGGTGCAGCACGTGCTCCACCAGGTAGCTCTTTCCGGTCCCGGTCTCGCCTTCGATGAGCAGCGGAAGCGGCGAGCGCGACAAGACGCCGATCTGCCGGCGCAGCGCCGCCATCGCCGCGCCGCGGCCCCAGAACACCGGACCCTCCTGCGAGGCGTGCTGCAGATCGAGAGCGCGCGTGATCTCCGCCGCGAGCGTGCGGCTGTCGACCACCTCGTTCTCGCAGAAGTAGACGAGCGGCCCCCGCGGCTTCTCGAAGTCCGCCTCGGTCGTGGTGAGCAGCACGACGGGCAAGGTAGGGTAGTCGCGCCGCAGCCGCTCCAGGATGTGGAGGCCCTGCTTGCGGCGTAGCTCTTCCAGCCCGCGCCGCCCCTGGTGTTGCGACTTGTCCTCCGGCAGGAGCCGCTCCTCGGGCAGCGCGAAGTGCAGGTCGAGGACGACCAGGTCGGGCAGCTGCGCCTGGCGCGAGAGCGCCTCGGCGGCCTCGCCGTAGTCGTGGGCGCACTTGAGCGTGCAGCCGCGATCGCGCTCGTCGCACACCTGGCAGGGGATGCTGCGCCCGCAGCGCGTCACGGTCTCGAACTGCGGCAGGTGGCGGTGGACCATCTCCACCGTCTGGTCGCGGTCGTCGATGACGAGCAGCCGTGCCACGCGTCACTCCTCTTCCAGGGTTCGTGCCAGATCGGCGAAGGCGTGCTCGATGCGCAGCACCGCGTCGACCGCGGCGGACCAGCTCCGGGGCTCCGCGGCGAGACGCGTCACTGCGCGCTCGGCCTCCACGACCGCGGCGCCGAAGGCGTCGAGCGCCGCCGCGGGAAGCGCCGGCGCCTCGGCGCGGAGCCGCTCCCAGAGGCCCGCGGCGCTCGACGCGCGGCCCTCGTCATCGCGCAGGTCGAAGAGCCCGCGCCGGAGCTGCAGCAGATCGCCTTGCGCGGGCTCGCGCGAAGCGTCGCGCAAGTCTCGGGCGGGCCAGAGGGCGCGCTTCACGAGGTCGTGGCGCAAGCGGGACAGCCAGGGGTGCACGTCTACATTCTATAGAATGCAGCCGGGCGAGCAAGCGGTGCCGCCCTGCCGCCGCCGCGCGGCAGCTGCCCCCGTCAATTGTTGCAGATGCCCCCGTCGGGTCCCGGTAGCCGGACGCCGTACTTCGGCGCTCCGAAGTTGCCTGTCGCTCGCGAATCGCGCCGGTAGGTCGGCCAGGGCGCATCGGCGAGGCCGTGATCGTCGGTCACGAATGCGTAGATCGTCTCGTCGCTCGCGACGTACAGCCGCCCTGCGCAGTCCATCGCGGGAGCGCGGAAGACGGTGCCGTTCGGGTCGAAGGTCCAGGAGGTCTGGCCGTCGCGGAACGCCAGCAAGAACCCCGTGCTGCGCGGCAGGTAGATGGTCCCGTCGGAGCCCTGCAGGGGCGCGTCGCCGTCGGTTGTCGTGCTCTCGAGGTTCAGGCCGACGTCGAAGAGCCCGCCGGTCGTGGCATCGATGCTGACCAGGCGCGAAGTCCGGGTGGAGGCGATGATGCGCCCGATCATGTCGACGATGAGGTCCTGGTTCACCGCGCCGGCGACGGGCACGGCGGGATTCGACAGGACGAGGGCGGGGCTGAACGTGCTGAGTGTCGCGGTCGCGGCGGCGATGGTCGACGTGTAGACGGCTCCGCCGTCGGTGACCGGCCCCCAGATCTCGCCGCCGGCGTTCGCCTTGGTCAGCCCGCCGCTGGACAGGTCCAGCCGGTAAAGGCTCGTCTGCGTGCCGAAATAGGCGCCACCGTCGAGGACCAGCGGCGCGGAGTTCAAGTCGATGTCATCCACCCCGGCGTCGAGGACGAATACCGAGCCGCCAGAGGAGCCCACCGTGAAGACCTTCGAGGCGCTGGCGGGAGTAGCGGCCGAGGGGATCACGACCGCTTCTCCCGCCTGCACGCCGACGACGGCCGGCGCCGTCCAGAGCTCCTGCAACCCGGTCGTGCTCCACGACACCGTCCCCGAGGGCGAGAGGGCGAACACGCCGCCGCCGGTCGTGGCGACGTAGATGGGCGCGGTGGCGCCGTCGCCCGCGCCGACGGCGGGCATGTCGACGATGTCGCCCAGGCCGCCCGCGCCGAAACCTGCGTCGAAGCCGAAGCTCCAGTGCAGCGGGAACCCACCGTCGGAGAGCGGACCTGTGGAAGGAACGGCGAACACCTCGTCGGCGAAGCCCGTCCCGGCGCCTTCGGAAGTCACGATCACGTCGCCGCCGGGATGGATCGAAAGGCCGCTCACGATGCTTCCGGTGGGCAGGTTGCGCAGCCAGAGGAACCGGGTCGTGCGCGCGGCGACGTCTCGCACCGTCTGCTTGGCGCGCGATTCCCCACCCGCGCTCCGCGTCCGGTCAGAGGCGGTGAGCACGACGTGGAGAGCGGCGATCGGAATCCTCGTCGCGCCGTTCGTGGCGCTGAGGTTCGTCCCGGTGACCAGGTTCGCGGTGGTGGTGTGGAGCTCGCCGTTCCCGGCGCCGTTGAGCGCGACCTGCACGTCGAACGCGCAAACCGTGCCGCCGTCGCACGTCGTCTGCGAGGTACCCGTGCTCACGCCGCCGTCCATGGCGACCCCGTCGATCCGCCAGGTGACGGTCCCGATGCCGCCCTCGTCGGCCACGGACCCCTTCAGGTGGACGACGTCCGAGTAGACGAAGGTGACGCCGTCGTGGCCGGTGTTGGCCACCGCTGGTGGGAAGCCCGCACCGGTCGCCGGTTCCGCATCGCCGTCGCGGAACACTTTCAGCGTGACCACGGGCGCCTTGTCGTCGACCAACCGCGAGCCAGTCGCGGTCGCCTGGTGTCCCAGCGCGTCCTCGGCGGTGACGGTGAAGCTCAGCGGCCCTTCGGCGCCGGCGGCCGCCTTGGTCGCATCCAGATCGAAGAGGAAGGTGCCGCCGTCCTGCGTCGCGAACACCGGGGTGCCCGCGCCGAACGTCAGCCTCGGCTTGCATACGGCGGTCTGGCAGACGCCCGTTGCGTCCGTGATGGTGACCTGCAGAGGGATGACGTCGACTCCGCCGTCCGCGAGCAGCCGCGCGAAGGGCTGCGGGTCGGACGCGATCCGGATGTCGGGCCCGGCATTGTCGAACCGGATGAAGCTCGTGGCAGTGCCGTGGTTGGGCGCGCTGCCCGCCGGCGCGTCGTCCGCCTCGATGGTGAATGCGACGGGAGCGCCGTCGAGCGTGCCCGAAGCGGGAGCGCGGGGCATGGTGAACGTCCACAGGCCGCCGTCCGCGCTGCTGCCGGGGTGCGGACAGGCCGTCTCGCCGGAGACCTGCAAGCAGGCGTTCCGCACTCCGGAGACGTCGGCGATCTGCGCCGACACCGATAGCGTCGCGCTGTCGTCCCCCTTGTAGATCCCCGGTGCGAAGTCGGGTGGCGTGGTGACCGCGATGGCGGTGATCGTCGGCGGCGTGACGTCGACGCAGGCCGCGCTCTGGCAGGTGAGGCCCGCCCCGCAGCTGGGGAAGCAGCCGCCGGCGCGGACCGTGCAGACCCTCTCGGCAGCGTCGCAGGTGGCGCCGGCGGCGCAGTCCGAATCGGAATTGCAGTGTCCCAGGCTGCCGGTGCGGCAGCCGGCGGCGAGCAGGAGAGTGGCGACGAGGAGGGCGCGCATGGTCAGAAGGCGAAGGCGAGCAGGAGGCCCGAAGTGACCAGCACGCCGCCGCTCACGAACAGGATGTTCGCGGCGCGCGCCGCCGAGTTCCCCGACTGCAGATTCGCGAGATCGGCGGGACGATAGACGTTCCCGTTGGCTCGGTACCCGCGCTCCGCCTGGTCGAGCAACGATCGGCTGTGGACGCCTTCCGCGACCGCGACGGCGGCGGCGACGATCCCCACGCCTGCGGCCACGTAACCCGCGGTCCGCGTCCAGCGGCGCGGCGGCGGCGCGGGCATTTCCGCCGACGCGATGGCGCGTTGGGCCGCCTCGTCGGGAGTGAGCAGCGCGAGCTGTCCTTCGCTGCGCCGCAGCGCCAGCGCGACCGGTTTCTCGTGCACGATGGGAAGAGAACGGCGCAGGAGCGAATCGCCCGACCGCACCGCGAGCGAGTGCACTCCGACGGGCAGGGTGAGGCGAGGAGCAGCAGGCTTGCCGTCGATCTGGATCTCCGCCCCGGGCGCGTCGATCTGCGCATCGCCGGTGCATCCCCCCGGCACCAGCAGCTTGCATGCGAGCGCCTCGGCGGCCGCGGCCAGCTCGGCGGGGAGCGCGGGCGCGGGCAGCGTGGCCTCGGCCGCGGGTCTCGAGCCCGACAGATCGAGCACGCGCACCGCCAGCGCGCCGCCCGACACGCGGGCGAAGAGCACCTCGTCGACGGGTTGCGCGGCGCCCAGGGTCACGAGGCAGGCGTCCCCTTCGCACCGTTCGGCCGCGAGCGCGACCGTTTCGCGCGTCAGCGGCGAAAGCCCGGCGATGGTGCGCAACGACGCCGCCAGGCGGCCGGCGGCTGACGGGTCCAGATCCCCCGCGACGCCCACGCCGATGCGCAGGGACCTGGCGAGCGGCGGCAGCGCGTCGGGCGCCATGGCAGGCGCGTCGGGCTTGCGCTCCTGCGGCACCGCGGGGAGCGGCAGCTGCTCCACCGGCGGCAGCGGAATCGCCGGCGGCGCAGGGGGCTTCTTCTTCTCCGCGCCGAGCGCGTCGAAGGCGAGCAGCGCCAGCGCGGCGGCAGCCAGGAACCGGGTCATGTACGCGAACCCCCGGTGTCAGGATCGCTCAGCTGATGCGCGCAGCCAAGCGCTGCTTCCACACCTCTCCCTACATGTGCGGAAGCGGGTGTTTTTCGAGGGGCGCGATGTCCCGCGAAGAGAGTCGCAAGAACCGGGAGAGCAGCGCGATTGCGACGGCGGTCAGCCCGGCGCAGAGACCCCACCACAGCCCGATCACGCCGTGTCCCCAGAGGAGGCCGAGCACCACTGCCACGGGGAGGCCGACCGCATAGTGTCCGACGACGTTGGCGAGAAAGGCGAAGCGCGTATCGCCGGCGCCTCGCAGCACTCCGGCCCCGACCGCCTGCACACCGTCGGAGATCTGGAACACCGCGGCGACCGCGAGCAGCGGCGCCGAGGCGGCGACGACGTCGGCGCGGTCGGTGAGCAGGGAGGCGACCTGGCGCGGAAAGACCCAGAAGGCGAGCGCGGAGAGGGTCATGATCGAGGCGCCGGCGGCGAACGCCGTCAGCCCGGACCGCCGGGCGGCCCGCGAGTCGCGCGCGCCGATCGACCAGCCCACGCGCACGGAGGCGGCGTTGCCGACTCCCACCGCGGCACAGAAGGTGAAGCTGGCCAGCGAGATGGCGACCTGGTGCGCGGCGATGCTCATCTGCCCGAGCCTTCCCGCCAGGATCCCGACCAGCGCGAACACGCCGACCTCCGCGCCCATCTGCAGACCGACCGGGATTCCGATCCGGGCGGCGGCGCGGAGGTCGCGCGGATCGGGCGAGCGAGCCGGCGCGATCGGGTCGCGCAGGGCCGCGGCCGCGGCGAGCAGGACGCCTGCCTGGAGGAAGGTGCAGAGCGTGGTGGCGAGGCCGGAACCGGCGGGCCCCATCGCCGGGACGGAACGCAGAGGGCCCGACCAGGCGGGAAGTCCCGCGCCCCCGAAGACCAGCAGCAGGTCGAAGAGGAAATTGGCGACGTTCGCCAGCACCGTCGCGACGAGCAGCGGACGCACCACCGCCGCGGCCTGCAGGTAGGCGCGCAGCCCGACGAAGAGCAGCAGCGGAAACAATCCGGGCAAGCGCGCCCAGAGGAACTGCTTCGCGCCGCGAGCGACTTCCGGCTCGATGCCGGCCAGGTCGATGAGTCCCGGCGCGAAGGCGAGCGGAACGGCCAGGGCAACGGAGACGACGAGCGACAGCCAGGCTCCCTGCCAGACCAGGGCGCGCGTGCGAGGGCGATCCTGAGCGCCGAACGCCTGCGCGATGAGTGGGTCGAGCCCCATCACGGTACCGATGCCAACCACCGCGACCGCGAAGAAGATGCCGTTGGCAAGTCCAACCGCTCCGAGCGCAGCGGCCCCCAGCCGGCCCACGACAGCGGTGTCGACCACGCCCATCAGGGCGATGCCCGCCTGCGCGCCCGCGATGGGCACGGCGAGCCGCAACAGCTCGCGCAACTCGGCGAAGAGGCGGGTCGCCTCCATCCGCCGGCGATAGGGCGGCGCTGCGCTTTCGGCGGCGGACATGGTGCGTGCCTTTTATCGGGGAGGCGCGCCCCCCGTCACGCGCGCGGGAGCCCCGCGACCGCGCCCATCCGCGTGCAGACCTGGCTGCCCACCGCGCAGGCCAGCTCGAGCGCGCTCTGCAGCGCATCGTCGTCGGGCTCCGGGTCGCGCGCGAGCCGCGAGAGCAGCCCCGCGACGAAACCGTCGCCCGCCCCGGTGGTGTCCACCACTTCCACGCGCGGCGCGGCGGAGCGGAACCAGCGCGCACCGCGCAGCGCGATGGCTCCGTGCTCGCCCAGCGTGATGCAGGCGATCCGGACGCCCAGGTCGCGCAGCCGTTCGGCCGCTTTCTCCGGCGTGCGCTCGCCCAGGCACACCTCGCACTCGTCCTCGGACAGCTTCACCACCGTGCAGGCGGGGAACACCGACTCGCACAGCGCGCGAAGAGACCCCAGGTTGCGCCACAGATGGACGCGCACGTTCGGGTCGAAGGAGATGCGCACCGATGCCGCCGCGGCGCGCTGGACGGCGGCCTTCAGCGCCCGCTGGCCTTCCGGTCGGATGTGGCAGGAGGAGCCGCAATGGAACCAGCGCGCCTCGGGGATGGGTGCAGCGAGCGCATCCTGGCGGGTGATGGTCTTGTCCGCGCTGTCCAGGCCACCCGGGCTGAAGAAGGTGCGGTCGCCGCGCTCGTCGAGCGCGACGAACCACAGACCCGTGTGTGCCTCGGCGGCGAAGCGCAGGCGCGCGTCCACCCCCTCGTCCCGCAGCTTCCGGGCGAGGAGGTGACCGAACTCGTCGTCGCCGACGACGCCGGAGAACGCGGCGGGTATTCCCAGACGCGCGAGGCCGACTGCCACGTTTGCCGGCGCCCCGCCCGGGTGCACGTCGAACCGCTCGCAGTCGCGCAGCTTGCCGCGGCGATCCGGGAGAAGATCGACTAGCGCTTCGCCGAAGCAGAGGACGTCGGGCGCGCTCATGCTCCGTCGATCTCGAACCGGCCGATCAGCGGCACGTGGTCGCTCTTCCCGTGGAACGGGTTCCGCCGGTCGCCGAACGGCAGCGTGCCGTCCAGATCGAGCCAGCGCACCTTGCGGTTGCAGAACAGGTGGTCGAGGTGCATGCGCAGCGAGAGGAACCCGGCGGTGGGGAACTCGCGAGGCCGCCCGCGGATCTGGCCGAGCGCGTTCTGCACGCCGACCAGGCCGGCTTCCTCGGTGAGGAGCTTGTAGACGGGCGAACCGGGCGGCGAGTTGAAGTCGCCGCAGACCACGAGCGGCTCGCCGTTCGACTGGCGGCGAACGAACTCGGCCAGGGTACGCGCCTCGTGCACCTGGTTCACGCCGTAGCCCATCCGTTCGGTGCCGGTCCAGAACTCCTTGGCGAACGGGGTGGGAAGGCTCAGGTGCGTGTTGAAGACGTGCAAGGCGCGCCCGCCGCGGTCGGCGACGCGCAGGTGGGCGCAGATGCGCGCCTGCTTGCGGTCCTTGAAGCGCTGCACGTGGTGGTGGGTGATGGGGTGCGGCTCGAGCGCGTTGTGGTGCTCGACGCGCAGCCGCGTCGTGTCGACGACCACCGCGAGGCCCATGGTGGAGATGGCGCGCGTGCCGATCCGATTCGCGTGCGCGCGGAAGTAGAAGGCCTCGTACGGAAATGGACGGTCCAGCTCCTCGAAGGCGTGCTCCAGCTCCGCCATGAAGGACTCGAGCTGCGTCTCCTCCGGGTTCGTCGGACGGAACGCGAGCGTGGAGCGCAGCGAGGAGGTCTCCACTTCCTGCAGGCAGACGATCTGCGGCAAGGGCGTGAGCGAGGCGATCCCGCGCGCGATGGAGCGCTTGCCCATGCGCGTCGAGGCGAGGCCTCGCAGCGCGTGCCCGAAGTACCGGACGTTGTAACTGAGGATTCGGAGTGGCTCGACCATCGGCGCGGCCCGATCTTAACTCAGGCCGCGCGCCGGGAGGCCTGGCCGCCTGACAGCTCGCCCGCCATGCGGTAGAGACCTGTGCGTGCCGCGGCTACGCGCTGCCACCGCCGCCGATGTCCCCGTCATCCTGCGCCTGGTGCGCGATCTGGCCGAGTACGAGCGCGCTCCCGACGCGGCGATCGCGACCGAGGAGGATTTCCTGCGGCACGGGTTCGGACCGTCGCCGCGGTTCTCGACGCTTCTCGCCGAGCAGGACGGCGAGGTGGCCGGGTTCGCGCTCTGGTTCTTCACGTTCTCCACCTGGCTGGGAAAGCCCGGCCTGTACCTGGAGGATCTGTTCGTGCGTCCGGAGCTGCGCGGGCGCGGAATCGGAAAGGCGATGATGACCGAGCTGGCGCGCATCGCGGTCCGGGAGGGGTGCGGCCGGTTCGAGTGGAGCGTGCTGGACTGGAACCAGCCCTCGATCGATTTCTACCGCTCGCTGGGCGCGCGGCTCATGGAAGAATGGGTGGTGTGTCGCCTGGAAGGCGAAGCGCTGCGGACTCTCGCGGGTCGGGACGGGCAGGTGCGGTGATGGACGACAAGCAATTCGAGCGGCTCGCCCGGGACGAGCTGGAGCGCCTCGAGGACGCCCTCGGCTCCCTCGACGGCGTCGACATGGATCTCGCCGATGGCATCCTCACCTTGGAGTTCGACGAGGGGCCCAAGGTGGTGGTGAACAGCCACTCGGCGGCGCGCCAGATCTGGGTCGCGGCAAACCTCGCCGCGGGGCACTTCTCTCCGGACGCGAAGACGGGCCGCTGGTTCGACTCGAAGACGGGGGAGGAACTGTGGGACCGCCTCCGGGCCATCCTCACGGAACGGCTGGGTTACCCGGTCAAGCTGGCGCGCTGACGCGGGCGCGCCGCCCGCACGCAGAGGAGAACTAACGCGGTGAACCACAGCGAGATCGTCAGCTTCCTCTGGGGCGTCGCGGACCTCATCCGCGACACGTTCAAGCGCGGCAAGTACCAGGACGTCATCCTCCCGCTCACCGTCCTGCGCCGGCTCGATTGCGTCCTCGCGGGCACGAAGGAGAAGGTCCTCGGCAGGCAGGCGGAACTGCGAAGCAGGAAGCTCGAGGACCTCGGGCCGCAGCTGCGCAAGGTCGCCGGCTTCGCCTTCTACAACACGTCGCGCTACGACTTCGACAAGCTCCTCGCCGACGCGCCGCACCTCGCGGCCAATCTGCGCAACTACATCGCCGGGTTCAGCTCGAACATGCGTGAGGTGCTGGAGAAGTTCGACTTCGACAACACCATCAGCAAGCTCGACGAGGCGGGCCTGCTGTTCCAGGTGCTCGAGCGCTTCAAGAACGTCGACCTGCACCCGGACAAGATCGACAACCCGACGATGGGGACGATCTTCGAGGAGCTGCTCCGCAAGTTCAACGAGGCGCTCAACGAGAATCCCGGCGAACACTTCACGCCGCGGGACGTCGTCCACCTGATGGTCGACCTGATGCTCGCCGGCGACGAGGCCGAGATCCGTGCCAAGCAGGCGATCCGCACCGTCTACGACCCGTGCTGTGGTTCGGGCGGAATGCTGACGATCACCAAGGACCACATCACCATCGGCCTCCGGAAGAACGGCGATCTGGTGCGCCCGCCGATCAACAAGGGCGCCGAGATCCACCTCTTCGGCCAAGAGGTGAATCCCGAGACCTGGGCCGTCTCGAAGTCCGACTTGTTCATGAAGGATCCGACCGGCCGCGACGCGGACCATATCGCCTACGGCAGCACGCTCTCCACCGACCGCCACGCCGGAACGCGCTTCGACTACCTCATCGCGAATCCCCCGTACGGCAAGGAGTGGAAACGCGACGAGGACGCAGTGCGGGCCGAGCACGAGCG
>JBJMQJ010000320.1:0-25570 GCA_045802765.1 Myxococcales bacterium | reverse complement strand
GATTCGCGGTCTCGGTGGCGAACAATTTCGCCATCGATCCCTCGCGCGAGAATGGGCGCCCTTGCTCCTTGAGCCCGGCCGCATGCAGGGCGAGCAGCCGGGCGGCTTCGAGCTGCGGGTCGCAGTCCGCGAGCAGGAAGCGGATCGCCTGGAAGTCCCCGATCGGGTGACCGAACGCGCGCCGCTCCTTCGCGTACCTCACCGAGGCGCGCAGCGCCGCGGTTCCGATGCCCACCGCCTGCGAGGCGATCCCGACGCGGCCGCCGTCGAGCGCCGCCATGGCGACGGGGAATCCGTGGCCCTCCTCGCCGAGGAGCTGGTCGCCGCGCAGCCGCAGGTCCTCGAAGGCGAGGGACACCGTGGTCGACGCGCGCAACCCCATCTTGTCCTCGTGCTTGCCGACGTGCAGCCCGTTCTGGCCGCCTTCGACCAAGAAGGCCGAGATGCCGTGCGAGCCGCGGCCGGGTTGCGTGCGCGCCCACACGATGATGACCCCCGCGCGATCGCCCGAGGTGATCCACTGCTTCTCGCCGTTCAGCACCCATCCCGGGCCGTCGCGCCGCGCCGAGGTGCGCAGGGCCGCTGCGTCGGACCCTCCGGAGGGCTCGGAGAGGCCGAAGCTGCCGGCGGCGAACCGGCCGCTGGTCAGCTCGGGGACGTACCTGCGACGCTGCTCCGGCGTGCCGAACTTCACGATCGTCTCGCCGACCATGTTGGTCACCGCCATGGTGACCGCGGTGGACGCACAGCCTTGCGCGATCTCCGTCATGGCGAGCGCGTACGCGACCGCGCCGGCCTGGGCCCCGCCATAGTCCTCGGGGATGTTGACGCCCATCATCCCCAGCTCGGCCAGCTCGCGCAGCTGCTCGGCCGGGAAGCGGCCTTCCCGGTCGAGACGGCCCGCGACCTTCGCCAGCGAGTCCTGCGCGTACTTGCGCGCGGTCTCCTGCACCAGCCGCTGGTGCTCGTCGGGCTCGAACATGGGCCGCGGACACTACAGCGGGGCACTCGCGGTCGCAGCAAAAAACCCCGCGCGCCGTCTCCTTCGCTACTTCTCGACCGAGACCACCTGCGGAGGCGGGGGTCCGGGCCGCGAGACCACCCGGTACATCTTCTCGAACTCGAACGCGAGATCGACCAGCTGCTTGCGCAAGAGCGCCCGATCGATCAGGACGCCGTCATGCGAGATGAGCCCGAACTCGCGCGCCACCGCGAGCCCCTTGTCGCTGAGAGACCAGCGCGCGTGGCCGTCTTCGCGCAGCACCCCGACGCGGACGAAGTCGTTGATGGCGCGCGCGAGCGAGGTGTGCCAGCGCGCCAGCCGCCGCTCCAGCGGATTCGACTCCCAGTCGCGCGCCGAGAGGGAAACGATGTCGCGGATGTGCACGTAGATGTCCGAGATCCCCGCGCTCCCGCCGCCGAAGAGCATGGCCGAGAGCAGCGGGCCGCAGAACGTCTGCCGTGGAGTGACCCGATCAGGCACCTCCGCGCCGGCGGACCATCCCTCTCTCGGCGCTACGTGCTGCACGGCCATTGACCCACCCCCCGTGGCGTCTGGCGGCCTATTTCAGCAATGCGTTCGAGATGACCAGCCGCTGGATCTCGCTGGTCCCCTCGTAGATTTCGGTGATGCGCGCGTCGCGGAAGTGGCGCTCGACGTCGAGCTCCTTCGAGTAGCCCATTCCGCCGTGGATCTGGACGGCCTTGTCGGCGACGCGGTTCGCCGCCTCGGAGGCGAAGAGCTTGGCCATGCTGGACTCGCGCGTGTGGCGCAGGCCGCGGTCTTTCAGGCTGGCGGCGCGCAGCGTGAGGAGCCGCGCCGCCTCCAGCTCGGTGGCCATGTCGGCCAGCATGAACTGGATGGCCTGGTGCTGCGCGATGGGCACGTCGAACGTCTTGCGGACCTTGGAGTACTCGCGCGCTTCCTCGAATGCCGCCCGGGCGATGCCGATGGCCTGCGCGGCGATGCCGATCCGGCCGCCGTCGAGGGTGCTCATGGCGATCTTGAAGCCCTCGCCCTCGGCGCCGAGCCGCTGGGCGGCGGGGATTTCCATGTTCTCGAAGAAGATGGTGCAGGACGGGCTGGCGCAGATGCCCAGCTTCTCGTCCGGCTTCTGCTTGAGGAAGCCCGGCGTCGTCGTGTCCACCACGAAGGCGGTGATTCCCTTCGTCCCCTTGGAGAGGTCCGTCATGGTGAAGAGGACGATGCCGTCGGCGACGGGACCGTTGGTGATCCAGTTCTTCGTCCCGTTGACGACGTACTTGCTGCCTTTGCGCACCGCGGTGGTGCGTTGCTCGGCGGCGTCGCTGCCCGCCTGCGGCTCGGTGAGGCCGAAGCAACCCAGCTTCTCGCCGGAGGCGAACGGCTTCAGCCACCGCTCCCTCTGCTCGTCGGTGCCGTACTTCAGCACCGGATCGCAATAGAGCGAGTTGTTCACGCTCAGCGTCACGCCCACCGACGCGCAGCCGCGGGAGATCTCCTCGATGGCGAGCGCGTAGGCGACGTTGTCCATCCCCGCGCCGCCCCATTCGGCGGGGACCGCGACGCCCGCGAGGCCGAGCTCGAAGGCCTTCCGCACCGCGTCGGCGGGGTAACGGTGCTCGCGGTCCCAGCGCCTGGCGTTGGGCCGCAGCTCCTTTTCCGCGAACTCGCGGCAGGTCTCGCGCAGGAGCTTCTGCTCTTCGGTCAAATCAATCTGCATGGAGGAGTAGAGGCGTGCAGCGGGGCAGATGTGGGATTTGGGATAGTACACGGGCGCATCGTTCCCGCCAACCGGGTCGGTCAACAGGCGGATGCCCGATCGCGCTTACCGCAGCGCGTCAACCGGCCTGGGCGAGCAGGTTCCGGGCGATCACCATGCGCTGGATCTGCGAGGTGCCCTCGTAGATCTGGAGGAGCTTCGCGTCGCGCATCAGCTTTTCTACCGGATACTCCTTGGTATACCCATACCCGCCGAAGATCTGCACGGCGTCGGTGGCCACGGCCATCGCGCTGTCGGCCCCGAAGGCCTTGGCGTAGCTGGACTCGATCGCGTCGAGCTTTCCCTGGGTGATGCTCCAGGCGGCCTTGAGCATGAGCAGGCGCGTGGCCTCGTACTTCATCGCCATCTCGGCGAGCATGAACTGCACCGCCTGGAACTGCGCGATGGGCTGGCCGAACGCCTTGCGCTCGAGCGCGTAGCGGCGGCACTCGTCGAGCGCGCGCCGCATGATGCCGGTCGCGCCCGCGGCGATCCAGGGCCGCGAGCGATCGAAGGTCTTCATGGCGATCTTGAACCCCTCGCCTTCGGCCCCCACCAGGTTGGCGCGGGTCAGCCTCACGTCCTCGAAGAGCACGTCGGTGGTGTTCGAAGCGCGCTGCCCGAGCTTGTCCTCCTTCTTGCCGACGGAGACGCCGGGCGTGTCGCGCGGGAGGGCGAAGCAGGTGATCCCCTTGTGGCGGTCCTTCGGATCGCCGATGCGCGCGAAGGTCGTGTACCAGCTCGCGTAGCCGCCGTTGGTGATCCAGCGCTTCTGCCCGTTCAGCACGTACTCGTCGCCGACCTTCCGCGCGTTGGTGCGCATCCCGGCGACGTCGGAGCCCGCGTCGGGCTCGCTGCAGGCGTAGGCGGCGAAGACCGGCGCCTCGGTCAGCGCGCCGAGGTACCTTTTCTTCTGCTCCTCGCTGCCCGCCAGGATGAGCGGCATGGCGGCGAGGTTGTTCCCCGCCAGCGTGGTGCCGATGCCCGCGCAACCGTAGTTGATCTCCTCCATCATCAGGACGTGGTCCGTGCACGAGAGGCCCAGGCCGCCGTACTCGGTCGGGATCTCGGCATTCATCAAGCCGAGCTCCCAGCCTTCCTTGCAGATGTCGATGGGGAAGGTGCCGTGCTCGTCCAGCTTCTGCGCGACCGGGATGATGCGCTCGCGGGTGAACTTGCGCGCGGTGTCGACCAGCCGCTGCTGCTCGTCGCTGAGGGCGAAGTCCATGGTGCCCTCGAGACTACTTCACTTTCCCACGAACTTCGCGGCCCTCTTTTCCAGGAAGGCGCGCATTCCCTCGGCGCGGTCCTGCGTGTCGAAGAGCAGCGCGAAGGTTTCCGCCTCCTGGCGGTTCGCCGCCCGCAGCGGGATGTCGTAGCCTCGCTCCACCAATCGCTTGGCGCGGGCGACCGCCAGCGGCCCGCGCGTGGCGATCTTCTCCGCGACCTTCCGGCAGTGCGCCATCAGCTCGGAGCGCGGCAGCACCGCGTTGACCAGGCCGATCTCCAGCGCCTGTTTCGCGTCGACCATGTCGCCGGTGAAGATGATCTCCTTCGCCCGCAGCTTCCCGACCAGGCGCACCAGCCGCTGCGTGCCGCCGAACCCGGGGGTGATGCCCAGCGTCACCTCGGGAAACCCTACCTTCGCGTTGTCGCTCGCGTAGATCATGTCGCAGGCGACGGCCAGCTCGAGCCCGCCGCCGAGCGCGTAGCCGTTCACCGCCGCGATGGTGGCGCAGGGGATGTCCTCGAGCATCGCGGTGAGCACGTGCCCCAGCTCGCTGAACTCGCGCGCGGTCCACGGCGTCATCGGCGCCATCTCGGAGATGTCCGCGCCGGCGACGAACGCCTTGTCGCCCGCGCCGGTCAGGATGAGCGCGCGGCTCGACTCGGCGGCTTCGCGAACGGCCACGAGCAGCTCGCGCAACGTGGCGCTGTTCAGCGCGTTGAGCGCCTTCGGCCGGTTCACCGTGATCGTCGCGATCGATGCTTCCCGCGACACCTGGATGTTCTCGTACGCCATGAATCCCTCCGCCAGCCGCCAGCCGATCAGTACGCGTAGAACCCGCGCCTCGTCTTGCGGCCCAGCCAGCCCGCGTCCACGTATTGGCGCAAGAGCGGCGCGGGGCGGTACTTGTCGTCGCCCAGGCCCTTGTGCAGGACCTCGGCGATGGAGAGGCAGGTGTCCAGGCCGATGAAGTCGGCGAGCGCGAGCGGCCCCATCGGAACGTTGGTCCCCAGCTTCATCGCCGTGTCGATGTCCTCGGCGGAAGCGAGCCCTTCCTGAAGCGCGAAGCAGGCCTCGTTGAGCATCGGGATGAGGATCCGGTTGACGATGAACCCGGGCATGTCCTTGGACAGCACCGTCGTCTTGCCCATCTTCTCGGCGAGCGCGCGCGTCGCCGCGTAGGTCGCGTCGCTCGTCTGCGCCCCGCGGATGATCTCCACCAGCTGCATGACCGGCACCGGGTTCATGAAGTGCATGCCGATGACGCGCTCGGGGCGGTCCACGCTGGCGGCGATGCGCGTGATGGGGATCGAGGAGGTATTGGTCGCCAGGATGGCATCGGGCCGCACCGCGCGCGAAAGGTCCTGGAACACCTTCTTCTTCACCGACTCGTTCTCGGTCACCGCCTCGACCGCGAACTCGGCCTGCGACGCGTCCTGGGCGGCGGACGCCCCCTTGACCCGCGCGAGCGTCGCCTGCGCTTCCTCCGCCTTCAGCTTGCCCTTCCCGACCGCCCGGTCGAGCTGGGCCCGGATCCCCGCCAGCCCCTTGTGCACGAGGTCCGGATTCACGTCGAGCAGCACCACCGAGAGCCCGCTCTGGGCGGCCACCTGCGCGATGCCCGCGCCCATCTGTCCAGCGCCCACCACCGCCAGCGTCTTCACGTCCACGGCGCGTAGCTCCCGGGAAAGGACGGCGGAGTGTAGATCCCGGCCTCTGGGAGTCAATCGCGCCCTCCGGCCACTTCCGCCCGCGCCGTCCGCTCCTGTACGCTCGGTCCGTGGAGGCGCGCGTCTTCCAGGGCATCGTCGACGATGCGGCGGCGATCTGCGGGGCCTTGCTCGCCGAGCTGCGCGTACGCCGCGATCTGCTCGGCGAG
Organism: Myxococcales bacterium; assembly: GCA_045802765.1. Taxonomy (GTDB): domain Bacteria; phylum Myxococcota; class Myxococcia; order Myxococcales; family 40CM-4-68-19; genus VBKO01. The sequence goes on along the minus strand of JBJMQJ010000320.1, from coordinate 19,722 downwards.
GAGGGAGCCGAGCTGGGCCTCGCGGCGCTGGGTGGCACGCTCGCCACGGGGAAGGCCCGCCGCGAGCAGACCGCGAAGCGCCTTCGCGAGTTGGCGGAACGGGCCGCGGTGCCGGACGGAATGGAGGACAAATCGCTGCGGCTTTCGCGCGTCGCCGCCGAAGTGTCCGAAGCGCTGGAGGTGGGATCGAAGATCGCCCCCGTCGAGCTGTGGTGCGCGGACGTGCCGCTGCTCCTCGAGGGGGAGCGCGCCGGGGCGCTGCGCCTGTGGATGGATCGCGAGCCGCGCCGATCGCTCTTGCGCGCGCTGCGCGGCCTGGGCCACGAGGCGGCGGCGCAGCTCGGTCAGGAGCGGGAGCGCCTGCGGGCGCTGCGCGATCTCGCCGCCGCCCGGCAGCACCAGGCGGCGCTCGCCGCGGCGGCCGCGCGCCTGCGGCGCGAGACGGAGATGCCCGACGTGATGCGCGTCGTGGGCGAGGAGCTGCGCAAGCTGGGATTCGAGAGCGCTCTCCTCCTCTCCGAAGCGCGCGGACTCGTCATCGCGCACCTTTCGCGGCGCGGTCCGGCTGCCTCCAAGGCGCTGGAGTACCTCGGCTTCAAGCGCATGAGCGAGCTGCGCGCGCTCCCGGTCGACCCCGCGCGGTCGCCCATGCTGGCCTCGCTCGTCTCCTCCCCGGAGCCGGTCATCGAAGTGCAGCCCGGGCCGCTCTTGCGCGCCCTGCTCGGGCGCCGGGCGCCCCGCGCCGTCCGCGAGAAGCTCATCGACGCCCTGGGCGCGCACGACGTCCTCGCGCTCCCGCTCCGCGGCGCGGCCGACGCCGCGCTGGGGATCCTCATCGCCTGGCCGCAGCACGAGGGCGAGCCGGATCTGGGGGCGCTGAGCGCCTTCTCGCTGCAGGCCTCGCTCGCGCTGGAGCGGGCGCGCATGCGCGAGAAGGTCCGCGAGCAGGCCCAGATCATCGAGCGCGCCGTCGAGGAGCGCACCCGCGCCCTGCGCGACGCCAACGAGCGCTTGCGCGAGGCCGACCGCCGCAAGGACAATTTCCTCGCCAACGTCTCGCACGAGCTTCGCTCGCCGCTGGTGACCATCCTCGGCTACACGGATCTCTTGCTCGGCGACAAGCTCGGCCCCATCTCCGACCGGCAGCGGCAATGCTTGCAGATCGCGCGCAACTCAGGGAGGCGGCTGCGCGCCTTCATCGAAGAGCTGCTCGACTTCTCGCGCTTCGAGCTGACGCGCGACACGATGACCCTCCACCCATTCTCCATCAAGGAAGCAGTGGCGCAGGCGGTCGCCGGATTCGCGCCGCGCTTCCTCGAGCGGCGCATCAGCGTGCGGCAGCGGGTCGCGCGCACCATCCCGCCGGTGCTGGGCGACCGCGACCGCGTGCTGCAAGTGCTCGCGAACCTGATCGCCAACGCCGAGCGCCACTTGCGCGACGGAGGCCGCATCGTGGTCTCCGCCGAGCCCAAGCCGGGATTCCTGCTCGTCTCGGTGGAGGACAACGGCACCGGCATCGCGCCCGAGCACCTGGAGAAGATCTTCGACCGCCTGTACCAGGTCGGCGACGTGAAGACGAGCCGCGCCGCGCGCGAGGCCGGCCTCGGCCTCGGCCTCAACATCGTCAAGTCGATCGTCGAGGCGCACGGCGGCGAGGTGAGCGTGCAGAGCACGGTGGGAAAGGGCTCCACCTTCTCCTTCACCTTGCCGCTCGCGGATGTGAAGCACCTTCCCGAGATCACGCCGCCACCCGTGGCGCCCGACTTGACGAAGCGACCGGGGTAGCCGCCGCATTGGCGCGCCCTACGCCGCCTTGACGACCGCGGCTCCGTCCTTGCGCAACTTCACCGTCACCCGCGTCCGGCGCGCAGTGCCGCGCGCATCGATCAGCATGGCGTCCACCTCGACGGGACCAGCCCGGGCGTGCACGGTGAGGTGGAGCGTGGCGGGCGCGCCCGCTGTGCCGTACTTCTGTTCGAAGCGCAGGAGCGCGCGGCCCTCCCGCAAGATCGTCACGTCCACCTCCACGATCTCCCCGGGGAGCGCGGAAGTGAGGTCCAGGTCGAGGCCGAGATCGCGCGGCCTGCGCGCCTCGGACCAGAGGACCAGTCCGCCGGCGAGCAGGAGGAGGAACCCGAGCCGCAAGAGCAGCCCGCCCCGTTCCCGGGGAAGGGTCACGCTCCCTCGTCTTCCTTCTCGTCCTTCTTGCGCGGCTTGACCTTCGCGCGGATGTGCGGCTCGCCGCTCGGCTTGAGCTGCACCGTCGCGTTCACTTCCAGCGTGACGCTGGTGAGGAGCTTCCAGATCTCCCGCCGCAGCGTCTGGCTCTCCAGGAAGCGGCGGACCTCCTGGGTCACGATGCGGGTCACGTCCGAGCGTGTCTTGTCCGCCTGCGCGACGAGGAACGCCAGCGCATCCTTGGGCAGCTTCATCTCGCCCACCAGGTTGCGGATGCCCTCCTCGGTCATGAAGAGCGCGCCCACGCCGGTGAGCACGGCGCGGCGCACGATGTCCGGGACGAATCCCTTGGCGGCTTGTTCCTCGGGCGGCTCGTCTTCGCTCACTCTTCCCCCTGCCAGTAGTCGAGCTTCTCGCCTCCGGCCGCGACGCCGAGGCGCCGGCGCAGCGACTGGAACCTCTTCCCTCGCGCCATCTCCTCGACGGGGACCTCGGCGGAAGCGACGATGTTCTTCGGCCGCGCCATCGCCGTCAGTTGCGCTTCCCGAGCTGCACCAGCGGCTTGTGCCCCTTCGGGACGGCCTGGAGGTTGGCGATCGCCACCCGGTCGGCGACGTTCTGCGCGATGCGCACCAGCGCCTGGGACTCGGGGAGCTGCGGGTTGTCGGCGACGACTGGCCGGCCTTCGTCGCCACCGGTGCGCACCGCCAGGTTGATCGGCACCCGCCCCAGGAACGGCACCGCCAGCTTGCGCGCCGCCGCCTCCGCGCCGCCCTTGGAGAAGATGTCCGTCTCCTGGCTGCAATGCGGGCAGATGAAGCCGCTCATGTTCTCTACGAACCCGAGCACCGGGATGCTCACCTTGTCGAACATCGTCTTCGCCTTGATCGCGTCGGAGAGCGCCACGTCTTGCGGAGTGGTCACCACCACCGCGCCCGAAACCGAGACCTGTTGGGCGATGGTCAGCTGGATGTCGCCGGTGCCCGGCGGCAGGTCGAGGATGAGGTAGTCCAGCTCGCCCCAGCGCACGTCGCGGAGCAGCTGCACGAGCGCTCCGTGGAGCATGGGGCCGCGCCAGATCATCGCCTGGTCCGGATCGACGAAGAACCCGATGGAGATGACCTTCACTCCGTGCGCGGCGAGGGGCTCGACGCTCTTGCCGTCCGAGGAGCTGGGGCGGGCGCCGAAGAGGCCCATCATCAGGGGGATGCTGGGACCATAGATGTCCGCGTCGAGCAGCCCTACCCGGCACCCCAGCTGCGCCAGCGCGACCGCCAGGTTCACCGAGACGGTGCTCTTCCCCACCCCGCCCTTGCCGCTGCCGACGAGGATCACGTTGCGGACGCCCGGCACCAGGTCGGTGCCGCCCCGCCCGGGCGCCCGCTGCACGTCGGCGGTGAACGCCACCTCGACGCGCGAGAGTTGCTGCGGCGAGAGCACCGCGCGCACCGCCTCCTCCAGCCGCGGTTTGTGCGGGGAGGCGGGCGTGGGAAGCTCGAGGCGCACGCGCACGGCGTTGCCCTCCAGCATGTCGACGTTCTTCACCATCCCCAGCTCGCCCAGCGTGCGGCCGGTCGAGGGGTCCTTCACCCCCTGCAGGGCGGCGAGGATGGCGTCGGAGCTGGCCAAGGCGTCCTCCGGAAAGGAAGGGCCGGAGTAGATGCTTGCCCTGCCCGGCAGTGTCAAGGCGAGCGGAGGAGCGGCCTGCCAGGCCGCTCCGCGGTCCGCTTTCCCTCGTGCAGGACGACCCGCCCGTTGACCACTACGGTCTCGATCCCCCGCGGGTATTGCTGAGGCAGCTCGAAGGTCGCCGTATCCTCGACGCGCTCGGGATCGAACACCACCACGTCCGCGTAAGCGCCCGGGCGCAGGACCCCGCGGTCCCACATGCCCATCCGCCGCGCGGGCAGCGAGGTGATCTTTCTCACCGCCTCCTCGACGGTGAACAGCTTCACGTCGCGCACGTAGTGGCCGAGGATCCGCGCCATGGTGCCGAACGCGCGCGGGTGGGCGCCCTCGCCGCCGAACGGACCGTCCGCCGCTCGCGCCCCGTAGTCGGTGTCCAGCGCCACCCACCATTGCCGCAGCGCCGTCTGCACGTCCTCCTCTTTCATGGTGAACCGGGCAACGCCCACCTTGGCGCGATCCTGCGCGACGAGTTGCATGAGGGCCAGCTCGGGCGCGAGGTCCATCTCGCGGGCGACCTCGGCGAGCCGCTTTCCCATGTACTTCTTCAACCCCGGATCGACGCAGGAGACGAGCAGGATGGCCTCGGCGTCGAGGTCCCTCGCCGTCTCTTTGGCGATGCGGTCGCGCAGGGCCGGATCGCGCAGCCGCGCCACCATGTCGTCCACGCCGCCCGCGTTCACCCACTCGGGCAACGACGCGTGCAGGCCATTTGCCGAGGCCACGTAGGGGTACGCATCGGCGGTGACATCGATGCCGCTGGCCCGCGCCCGATCGATGCGCGCCGTGACCTCCTGCATGTGCCCCCAGTGCGAGCGCCCCACCTTGAGGTGCCAGACTTCGAGCGGGATCGCCGCCGCGCGGGCGATGGCGAACGCCTCGTCGAGGGCCTCGAAGATCCGCGCGCCCTCGCTCCGCAGATGCGTCGCGTAGAAACCGCCGTGCTTCGCGGCCGCCTGGGCGAGCGCGATCAACTCGGGCGTCTTGGCGAACGATCCCGGCTGGTAGATGAGCCCGCTCGAGAGGCCGAGGGCGCCCTGCTCCATCGCCGCCTCGACGAGCTGCTGCATCCGCGCGAGCTGCTGCGCGTCCGGCTGCACGTCGTCGAAGCCCAGCACCACGCCGCGCACCTGCGCCGCGCCCACCATGACGCCCACGTTGATCGCCGGCCGCGCGCGGCGCAGCCGGCGGAAATAGCCGCGCAGGTCGGTCCAGTCGATCTTCAGGCGGTACTTGCGCAGCCAGTCTTCCTTCTCGTGCACCCAGGCATCGTTCATCGGCGCCGGCGAGATGCCCTCGCCGGTCAGCTCGCTGGTGATGCCTTGCCGGATCTTCGACTCCGCGCGCGGGTCGACCAGCACGCTCAGCTCGCTCTGGCCGAGCAGATCGATGAACCCCGGCGCGACGGCCAGGCCGTGGACGTCGATGCGCTGTTTCGCCCGGGCAGCGGAAAGATCGCCGATGGCGGCGACGCGGTCTCCGCGGATCCCTACGTCCGCGCGGACCCAGGGCGCGCCGGTCCCGTCGATGACGCGTCCGCCCGAGACCACCAGGTCGTAGCGCGGCCCGGCGGCAAAGAGGGCGACGAGCAGCGCGATCATGCCGCGGGCGCCACCACCACCACGCCCTCCTCGCCCACGGCGCCGTCCACCACCGCTTTCACCGGCAGCATCCGCCTCGCCAGCGTGGCGAGCGAGACGAGCCCCTCGGTGACGTTGCTGGTGGTGAAGTGGCAAGTCGGCGCCGTGCCGGCGCGGGCTCCCAGACCCGCGGCGCAGAGGATGGCCGGCACCAGCAGCCGCTCCGCCATGCGGCCGTCCAGCGCCCCGCCCGCCGCGAGGAATCGCCCGAGCCGCTCCGCGACCCGCTCGCCCGTCTCTTCGGGCGGCGTCTTCGGTTGCGGGCCGAGCAGCGCCGGCCGCTCGCGCCGCGCCCCGAGCGCGGAGGCGGTGAAGATCGAGTCCTCGAACTCGGCCACCGCGGTGAGCGCCCAGCGGCCGCCGCGCGACCCTTGCGGGTGCGGCAGCGGCACGCGCTCGGGCTCGGCGATCACCCCGTGCGCGCGCAGCTTGCGGGCGGCCGCCTGTGCGGCGCGGAGCGGGTCGTCGTCGCGGCCCTGCGCGGTAGCCGCCACCACGCTCACCTGGCGCAGGATCCCCCGGTGGACGAGCTGGAGCGGAGTGAGCGCGGGAGCGGGATCGAGCGAGGCGATCACCTCGCCATTCTCTCCGTCGAACCCGGCCAGCGGCAGCTCGAGCGACACCTTGAGGCCGAAGCGCGCGGCGAGAGGCACCCAGCCCAGCCGCAGGTCGTGGAAGGTCGCCTGGCCTTCGCAATGGTTCGGCCCGGACAAGCGCAGCTCGCTGGGCCTGCCGAGCAGCGCCAAAGGCCACGCCAGCGCCCAGAGCGCGCGCGGCACGGCGCCGTCCTCGCGGAGGTCGAGCAGGTGGACGCCGGCGCGGGCTTGTCCGAGCGTCAGCTCGACGGGTCCGGTGCACCCGAGCGCCGCGCGAATCGTATCCGCGCTGGCGCCGTCGCCGATGCGCGCCGCGGCCATGACCAGCGCGGCGTCCGCTCCGTTGAGCGGGCCGACCAGCCGCAGCGGCGCGCCGGTGGCGAGTGCGAGAGCGAGGGCGCCGTCCAGCAAGGAGGGCGCGGTGGCCTCGCCGAGCTCCACGGGCGGCCGCATGGCGTCTCACTTTAGCAGGGTTCGGCGACGCAGCTGGCAGCTGGCGGCTGGCGGCTGGCCGTTTGCAAACAGCCGTCCACGAGGATGTGGTGCAGCCCGGCGCGCTCCGCCGCGTCGGCCGCGGAGCGAACCTCCTCGGCGCGAACGGTCCGGGCAACCACTGGGAATCGCTGCGCTTCGTGGACGGGCCGATATTGCGACAGCACGTTCATCCAGATCTCGGGAGAGATCGCGGCGACCAGGCGCATGACCCGTTCCGGGGCCGCGACCCCGCCGGGCAGCACCAGGTGACGGACGAGTACGCCGCAGGTGGCGAGGCCGTCGGGTCCGATCCGGAGCGCGCCGACCTGGCGGTGCATCTCGCGCAACGACGCGGCGAGTGCGGCCGTGTACCGGGCGCACCCCGACAGCTCGAGCGCGGTCGCATCGTCCCCGTACTTTGCGTCGGGAAGGTAGACGTCGACGACGCCGTCGAGGAGCCGCAGCGCCTCCAGGCTCTCGTAACCGCCGCAGTTCCACACCACGGGCAAGGAGAATCCATTCTCGGCCGCGCGGGCGAGCCCGCCGAGGAGCGCGGGGAGCACGTGCGTAGGAGTCGCCAGGTTCAGGTTGGCCGCGCCGCGCCGCTGCAGATCGAGGAAGAGCGCGGCGAGCTGGTCCTCGCCGAAGCGCGTGACCCCGCGGCGCAGCAGGCTGAACTCCGCCGTCTCGCAGCCGGCGCAGGCCAGGTTGCATCCGGCGATGAGCACCAGGCCCGACCCGCGCGCGCCGACGAGCGGCGGCTCTTCGCCGAAGTGCAGCCCCGCACCGGCGAGGTAGACGGAGCTGCCCTCGTGGCACCGCCCGGCCGGCCCGGTCGTGCGATCGACCCCGCAGCGATGCGCGCAGAGGAGGCAATGGCGGTACTGCTCGGCGGCCTCCCGCGCCCGGGCGCGCAGCTCGCCTTTGCCCAGCCTCATCGCGGCTGAAGCTGCCCGCGCGGGACGACCAGCAAGGCCCCGCCGGAGACGCCGAGGTTCTCGCCCAGGAGGTGAGACGAGGCATCGGACGACAGGTAGAGGACGGCGTTCACCACGTCCTCGATCTCTCCCAGGCGGCGGTTGGGAAGCGTCGAGGCGACCAGGGGAGCGATGTTGCGCAGCGCCGCTTCCGCCATCGGCGTCCGGATCCATCCCGGGGACACGACGTTGGTGCGGATGCGCGGCGCCAGCTCGACCGCGAGGGACATCGCGAGCGATTGCAGCGCGCCCTTCGACGCCGCGTAGTGCGAATGTCCCGCCTCGCCCCGCTGCCCGGCTGTGCTGCCGACGAAGACGATGCTGCCGTGGCCGGAGGCGCGCAGGGCCGGGGCGAGCTCGCGCGCCAGGTAGAAGGCGCTGAAGACGTTCACCCGGAACATCTCTTCCAGCCGCTCCGCTTCCATCTGCTCGATCGGGCCCGCGTTCCAGATCCCCGCCGAGTGCACGAGGACGTCGGCGCCTCCCAGCCTCTCGACGGCCTCGCGTCCGAGGTTCACGCATCCGCGCTCGGTCTCCAGGTCCGCTTGCGCCGCGAAGCCGCGGCCGGGATGCTCCGCGCAGAGCGCCTCCGCGGCCTCGCGCCCGCGGCGGTAGTGCACCGCGACGCGCATCCCCTGCGCGAGCAGCGCCCGGGCGATGCCGAGCCCGATGCCGCTCGAGGCGCCGGTCACGATCGCGGCACGGCCGTGCAGGTCCGGATAAGTCGGAGCCATTCTCCGATCAGTCTATCAGCCTTGGCTTGCGGCTTGCGGCTTGCCGAGAAAACGTGGCACGGCGCTGGTCTGATGCGAAGCTCACCGCAAGTCGCAAGCCCGAAATGATCGCCGCCTCGGTCATCTTCCTCGCCACGTATCTGTTCCTCGCCGGGACCGAGCTGCCGTTCCTCAAGCTCGATCGGCCGGGCGGCGCGGTGGCAGGGGCGGTGGCGATGGTCGCCTTCGGCGTCCTGACCCCCGAGCAGGTCTACCGCGACGCGATCAACTGGGACACCTTGGTCCTGCTCCTGGGCATGATGATCCTGAGCTCGCTCATGGCGCGGGCGGGGATCTTCCGCTGGGTGAGCTGGGCCGCATTGGAGCGCGCCCACGGGCCGCGCACTCTGCTGCTCGCCATCGTCGCCGTGGCGGGTGGGCTCTCCGCGCTGCTGGTGAACGACACCATCTGCCTGATGTGCACGCCGATCGTGCTCGCGCTGGTAGACGAGGCGCGCCTGCCGCCCTTGCCGTATCTCCTGGCCCTCGCCTTCGCCTCCAACGCGGGCAGCGTCGCGACGCTCACGGGCAACCCGCAGAACATGCTCATCGGGACGCTGAGCGGTATCGCCTACGCCCATTTCGCCAAGGCGCTGCTCCTTCCGGCCCTCCTTTCCCTGGGCTGCGTCTATCTGGTGCTGCGCGTCGCCTTCCGCCGCGAGCTCGCCCCGGCATCGCGCGTCGACGCGCGGGTCCCGCAGCCGCCGCTTCGCCGCGGGCACGCCGTGCTCTGCGCCGGCGCGCTCATCTTCGTCGTCGCCGGGTTCTTCGCCGGCTACAGCCTGGCGTGGACGGCGATGCTCGGCGCCGCGCTGCTGCTCATCCTGACGCGCGGCGATCCACGCGAGATCTTCGCGCAGGTCGACGGCACGTTGCTGCTCTTCTTCGCCGCGCTGTTCGTCGTCACCCACGGCGTCGCCCAGGCCGGCATCGCGGAGCGACTGTACCGCTGGCTGGAGCCTGCCTTCGGCTCCGACGCGGTGCAGCAGACGTTCCGCTTCGGCGCCTTCACGGTGGGCGCCTGCCAGTTGGTCAGCAACGTCCCATTCGTACTCCTGGCGAGCCACTGGATCCCCCGGATGGCGGACCCGCACCTGTCGTGGCTCGCGCTGGCCCTGGTCAGCACCCTGGCCGGAAACCTCACACCCGTCGCCTCGGTGGCGAACCTGATCGTGCTCGAACTGGCCGGAAACAAGGGCAGGATCCCGTTCCTGCGCTTCCTGGCGGTGGGAGCCGGTGCGACCTTCGTGCCTCTCGCGGCGGGGCTCGCCACCTTGCTCGCCGAGCGCCGTCTAGGGCTTCTTGGCCCCTGACGTGAAATAGTGGCGCGCCCTCGGCGTTGGTCCCGGACGTGGATACCGCTCTCGCGCTCCCCTTTCCCTTGACCCGACCGCACGAGACGGCGCGTCCAGGCTGCCCCACCGACGAGGTGGAATGGGCGCGCGCGGCGGCGGCCGGGGAAAAGGCGTCCTTCGCGCGCCTGGTCGAGAAGCACAAGGCTTCGGTGTTCGGTCTCTGCTATCGCCTGGTCGGTTCCACCGACGAGGCGCGCGACGCCGCCCAGGAGGCATTCGTCCGCGCCTACACCAGCATCCGCGACTTCGACGCGCGCCAGCCTTTCGGGGCCTGGGTGCTGCGCATCGCGCGGAACCACTGCATCGACCTGCTGCGCCGCCGGCGGCCGACGCTCGCCTTGGTTTCCGAGGCCCGCGGCGAGGATCCCGAGCCGGGCGTCGCCTCCGAGCCGGCCGACCAGTTCGCCGTGGGCGGCGAGCAGGCGGTCCAGGAGAGCGAGGCGCAGCGGGACCTCGACCTCGCCGTGGCCTCCCTTCCCCCGCGCTACCGCGAGGTGATCGCCCTCTTTCACGTGCAGCACAAGAGCTATGCCGAGATCGCGGAGGCCCTGGACGTCCCGATGGGAACCGTGATGACCTGGCTGCACCGGGCTCGCAAGGAGCTCAAGCTGAAGCTCGCGGAGCACCTGCCATGAGCGCGCACGTCCACCTCACCGAGGAGCAGATCCAGGGCCTGGCCGACGGGACGCTGCGCGGGCCCGAGGGAATGGCCGCGCGCGAGCACGTCGACGCCTGCGACGAGTGCAGCGCCGAGCTGTCCATGTACGGGGCCCTGGTGCAGCGGCTGACCACCTTGCAGGACCCGACGATCCCGCCCGACTTCACCGCCTCCGTTCTCCAGGCCGTCGAGCATCGCGAGCACGCGCTCACCCAGCGCCGGCACACGGTGCTGGCCGCCATCCCCGCCTCGCTGGTCGGCATCTTCGCCGTCCTGGGGTGGGCGCTCTCCGCCGCGCCCAGCGCGCACGTCGACGGCTTTCTGGAGATGTGGACGGTCGGCCGGCACGTCATCTCGGCGGCAGTCCCGGTCCTCGAGGCGGCGCGGCTGCCGCTGGGGCTGGGCGCATTCGTCTTCTCCGCGGCCATCCTCTGCATCCTCGCGCGCGCGCTCCGCCCCGGCACCGCACCCGCCCACGCGAGCTCTTGACGCATGGCCGCCTCGCTCGCCCTGCTTCTCGCTTTCAGTGTGTCCGGCACCGTGCGGCCGTTCGCCCACGCGATCGTCGACCACTTCGCCGAAGGGGGCGGCGGCGCCCGCCTCTCCGACGAGACCGCCGCGGTCGCGCAGCGAACGGATGAGCAGGCGCAGGACGAAGCGGCGGACGCGGACAGCGACCCCGACGCCGATTCCGATCTCGAGGCCGTGCCGCCGGAGCCCGCGGTCCCGCCCAAGCTCCCGCGCGTCCGCATCCAGATCGGAGAGGATGCGTCGCGCGACCTTCCTCCCTACTCGGAGACGGCGCACAACGTCGCCGCCGTCGGCGTCCTGCACCGCATCGCCCGCTCCGCCGGCTGGTCGCTCACGCTCGTCGGCGTCGAGAAGGAGCGCATCGACGTCGATCTGAAGGAAGCCGATCCACGCGAAGCAGTCCGGCAGGTCCTCAAGGCGAGCGGCTCGATGGGCGTCCTGCACCGCGGAAAGCTGGTGGTGCTCCCGGCTCCGGGAGCGAACAGCGCCGGGATGCTGGTCGAGCATACCCGCCGCCGCGAGCGCCGCGTGAAGGGCACGCGCGCCAGTCGCGGGCAGGACATGGTCCGCGTCTTCCAGGGCGACCTGGTCGTCCCCGCCGGAACGGTCGTCCAGGGCGACGTGGTCAACGTGGGCGGCTCGATCGAGCTGGAGCCCAACAGCGTCGTCCAGGGGGATGCCGTCAGCATCCTGGGGAGCACGGTCATCGACCAGGGCGCGGTCGTCCTCGGCGACACCGCCGCCATCCTCGGGTCGGTGGAGGTGCAGCGCGGCGGCCAGGTGATGGGCGAGCACGTCCAGATCGGCCTGGGCAAGCTATTCCGCTCGCACGGGCGCTCGATGTCCCACCAGCACGCGAGGGTCTTCTCGCTGGGACCATTCGGCCTCTTCCCGACCCTGGCGCTATTCGCGGTGGTCTACCTGATCGGCCTGCTCATCTTGCGGCTGTGGCCGGAGCGCGTGCGCCAGGTCGGGCACGCGATGTTCGAGCAGCCGATGAAGAGCTTCCTGGTGGGGTTCCTCTGCTGGCTGCTCTTGCTGCCCCTCGTTTTGCTGCTGCTCGTCTCGGTGGTGGGGATCCCTCTGGTGCCGCTCCTCCCGGTGATGATCTTCCTCGCCATCACCATGGGCATAAGCTCGCTGGCGCTGCGGCTCGGCGAGGCGCTTCCGGCCGGACCCGGGCAGCGATTCGTGCCGCCGATGGCGATGGGGATGGGGACGGTGGTCCTGCTGCTCATCGCCTTCGTGCCTTGGCTGGGCGTGCCGCTGCTCGCGCTCCTGCAGTTCTTCGCGCTGGGCGCGGCGGTCAGCTCGCGCCTGGGGCGCACGCTTCCGCCGCACATGTCGTAGCGTCGCTGGAATCATCCCCCGGGCAGGACCTCCACCAGCTCGGCCACGATCGTCAGCTCGTCGTCCTCCAGCCCACGCAGCACGATCGGGCGGTAGCCGGGTGCGTCGGTGTCCGGCTCGAGCCTGACTTCCACGGTCCGTCCGCCTTCGCCCGCATGCTGTTTCCGTCCTTGATAGATCTTCACCGTGTACCGTCCGCCGTGATCCGGATCGTGGATCTGCCTGTGTTGCGCCAGGACCACCCGGCCGTTGCGGCTGCCCAGCACGGGATGCCGGAACAGGCAGTACGCGCCGCTCGGGATGCGCCGGCGCATCGACTCGCCGACGACCTGCGCGACGAACAGGCCCTTGCCGGGGGGCGTTCGTCCCAGCGGACGGACCCAATCCGCCGGCTCGACCTGCTGCTGAGCACCGAACCGGCCGGCGGCCGCCTTGAGCGAATAGAGAGGGACCGCGTTGCGGAACGGGCGCAGCTGCTCGGAAGCCACCCGCAGGAACGGCTGGCGCCGCCGCCGCGCGCGCGGCTGCTCGAATAGCGAGCGGACCGGGACGCGATATGCCAGGGCGAGCGCGACAAGCGTCGCGAGCGTCACGTTGGCCGCTCCGTGCTCGAGGCGCTGCAGGTGATTGGCATGCAAGCCGATCTCCTCGGCGGCCTGCTCCTGGGTCAGCGCTCTCTCGTCCCGCAATGCGCGGAGGCGCGCGCCGAGGCGCCGCTGCTCCTCGCGCAGCGACCGCATGACCGCCGGCCGCTCCTTCAGCTCAGACCTGCCGTGCGCGTGCGGAGAGGAGCCGGGAGCGCGAGGCACCCGGACTCCGCTATCCCGTAGAGCTCTTGAGTTGTACCACTCATGAGTTGTGAATTACAATTCCTGGCAAGATGGCGAGCCGGTCACGCTGGTTGCTCCTGGTCGACGACGAGCCGGCCGTGCTGCATGCCGTGCAGCGGCTCCTCGCCAGCCGTTACGCGATCGCCATCGCGTCCTCCGCCGAGGAAGCGGCGCGGCTGGCCGCGGTCTGCGAGTTCGCCGCCGTGCTGACCGACTACGAGCTTCCGGGCCGGAGCGGTGCCTGGCTCCTCGTCCAACTCGCCACGCGGCCTGGTCTGCGCAAGGTCCTCACCTCGGGACGGGACGTTCCCGGAATCGAGGCGCTCAACTCGGCGGGCGCGGTCGACCGCTTCGTCAAGAAGCCCGCCACGGCCGAAGAGCTGTTCCACGCGCTGGAAGACTAGGCCGACAGGGTATTCGCGTACACTGCCCGGATGAGCGTCTCGGATCGCCTCGCTTGGTGCTGTGCGGCCTTGCTCGCCGCGTGCACGCAGAAACCGCCGTCGGGCGGACCGGCGGCGCCGGCTCCTCAGACCCAGCCCGCCGCCCCTGCGGCCACCCAGCAGCGCAGCGACGCGAGCTGCGCGGCGCCGCTGGAGCTGCCGGGCAGCCGCATGCAGATCCGGGCGGCATCCGGCGCGCTGCGCATCGGCGTGTTCGCCGGCCTCAAGGACGCCGACGACGAGAACGTCGCGCATCTGCGCAAGCTTGCCGCCGAGGTGGTCAAGCGAGGGGCCGACGTGATGCTCGCGGATGGAGACGTGGGTGACAACCCGGACGAGCAGGAGACGCTCCTCGGCGTCCTCACCGAGACCGGGCTGCCGCTTCTGGTGGCGGCGGGAAACCGGGAGGTGCGCAGCGAGCTGGACGCCGCCGAAGGCGAGCTGCGCAAGAAGGGCGCCAAGGTGTGGGACCTCTCCCACGCGCGCGTCATCGATGCCGGCGATGCGCTCATCGTCGGCTTGCCAGGCACGATGGATCGCCGCTTGCTGCACGCCGACGGCGCCTGCGTGTACGTGCAACGCGATCTGGACGCGCTTGCGGCGTTCCTCGATCGGCTTCCCGCCAAGGAGCCCCCGGCGATCCTGGTGATGGCGGTGCCGCCGCGCGGCCGGGGCCGATCAGCCCTGGACGTCAGCGAAGGACAGAACGTCGGCGATCCGCGCATCGTGCCGCTGCTCACGCCGCGCAGGGCGCCGTTCGCGATCTTCGGCCAGGTCTGGGAATCCGGCGGGCGCGCCGTCGACGGGGCGGGAGCGCAGATCGCCTGGGGAGCTTCCTCCGACCAGCTCTACCTGAATCCCGGAGCAGCGGACCGGACCGCCTGGCCGATGGGGGACGGGACGCGGGTCGCGGGCCAGGCCGCGCTGCTCACCATCCAGGGCCGGCGCGCCTCGGTCCAACTCGTGCGCCTGCCCGGCGCGGAGAAGACGTAGATGAGCGCGAAGCTGGGCGACATCCTCATCCAGCACGGCGTGATCGACGAGGAGAAGCTCATCGCCGCGCTCTCCGATCAGCGCGCCTTTGGCGGGAAGCTGGGACGAACGCTCGTGGACCTGGGGTACGTGACCGAGGAGCAGCTGGTGCACGCGCTCGCTGCCCAGCTCGGCCTCGACACGATCGACCTCGCGCAGGCGGAGATCGCGCCCGACGCGTTGTCCACGCTTCCGGTCGACGCGTGCGAGCGCTACGGTGTGTTCCCGGTCCGGGTCGACCCGCAGCGACGCGTGCTCTGGCTCGCCACCGCCGAGCCGGACCAGGTCACGCTGCAGGAAGTCGCCCAGATCGCCCAACACACGCTCGAGCCGATCCTGTGCACGATGAGCAGCATCGACCGCGCGGTGAGGCGGCACTATTTCGGCGACAAGCCCGACCCCGCCGGCAGGCTCGGCGACCCACTGCAAACGATCCCGGGCGCCGCGCAGCCGAACGGCGAGGGCGAGCTGGCGGCCGGCGCCGTGGCCCCGGTCGCCGCGCACGGCGACGCCATCGCCGAGCTGCACAAGCTCCTCGTCCGGCTGGAGAAACAGCTGAACGCCCAGAGCCGCGCCTTCCGCGCGTTGGTCGAAATCCTCCAGGACAAGGGGATCGTCCGCCGCGGCGAGCTGGGCTCGCAGGCGACGAAGAAGCCCTAGCGCCGCTCCGGCTGCCTTCCGATCGTGACGCGGGCTCGCCGCCCGGCGCCTCGGCCTGCCAAGTCCCCGCCCGATGCCTAACGTGCGAGCCGATCGCCGACATGTGGCGGCGACTGGGAGGCGCAATGGAAAGACTGCTTGCAGGGCTGCTTGGGGCGCAGAGGGCATGCCGGTCCATGATGTCGGTCGGGGCAGCATTGGCGCTGCTCTTGCCCGCGACCAAGGCGGCCGCCCAGGCGACCGTCGACACGCACATGCCGATCTCCGCCGTGCTGACCAACCCTTGCACGGGCGAAACGTTCCAGGGCTCCGGCTTCACACACGTGAAGGTCTTCGAGTCGTTCGATCCGAACTTCCACGTCAGCATGGAAGCGAACGTGGAGAGCTTCCAGGGCGTCACGGCCACGGGAGTGAGGTACGTCGTGCCCGAGCAGCTCTCTTCCCACACCATCGCCGATACGGACGGCGTTCCCGCCAACGGGACCGATGAGGAGTTCGTGCACCTCATCCGTCAGGGCGAAGATGGGTCCTTCGTCGCGGGCGATGACTTCTTCCTCCGGATTTCCGCTCACTTCACCTACAACGGCAACGGCGACCTCACCGCGTCGTTCTCGGATACGACGGCCGAGTGCAGGTAGACGGCCAGGGTGCATCCCATCACTGCCGCGCCGTGAAAAAGCGTAGGGCCGCCCTATCCGCGGGCGACTAGACGAAGCTGGAGATACCGTGCTGCTCGAGGGCAGCGCGCGTCGCTGCCGCGCGCTGCTCGGTCAGCTCGCTCACCAGGGCGAGGATCTGCGGGTGGGTGACCACCAGCTCCTGGAACTGATCGCGCGGGAGCCGCAGCAGGATCGAGTTCCCGGGCGAGACGACGGTCGCGGTGGCGGGCTGGCGTGTGAGAAGAGACATCTCGCCGAAGATCTCTCCTTCCGTGAGATGGGCCAGATCGATCGTCTGCGCGGCGACGTCCACCGATCCGTGCAGCACCACATAGAGCCCGTCGGATTGCGCCCCCTCCTTGATCAGCATCTCGCCGGGAGCGGCCTTTTGGAGCTTGAACTTCTCCACCAGCTGGCGCCGCTCGAGGGGATCGAAGTCCTTGAACAGCGGCGAGATGGCCATCACGTTGCTGAGCAGCCGCTGCCGGTAGAAGTTCTTCAGCGACTTGATCACCAACGGATGGTTCTTCGCCAGGTGCCGCAGCACCGCGTCGGACACCTCGAGCAGCTCGGTGTCGTGGTCGGCGGAGACGTTCGCGGTGCGCGGAGCGCCGGAGAGGAGCGCCATCTCGCCGAAGAACGCACCCTCCTCGAGCGTGGCGAGCTGCAGCTCGTCGCCGCCTGGCAACATCTTCCAGATGCGGACCTTGCCTTCCACGATGACGAAGAAGCTCCGGCCCGGGTCTCCCTCCTCGAGGATCTGCTCGCCTGCTGCGTAGCGCCGGTACGAGAGCCGGTTCACCAGCTCGACGAACGCGTCGCGCGGCAGGTCGTCGAACAGCGGCACGCGCGCGGGCACCTTGCGCGGCGCGGCCTGCGCGTCCGGCACGATGGCGCCGAAGGCCGCTTCCAAGTCGTCACCCCTCCCCTCCGCTTGCGCCTCCTCCGCGCGGTCCGTCGAGACGGAGAGGAGCTCGATCTCCTCCTCGGCGTCCGAGCTGAGCAGATCGGCGATGGGGCGGCCGGGTGCCAGCCGTCCCGTGAGCACCTGCTCGTCATCGGGGCTCGCCGCCAGGTCCTCCGGCTCGGGTTCCAGGATGGCGTCGTCGGGCAAGTCCTCGATCTCGGCGCGGGCGGTCGGCGACCCGGAATGCGCCTCCGGAGGCGGCGGGATCAGCGCGCCCTGACTGTAGCCCGGCGAGAAGCTCTTCGGAGCGTCGTCCAGCTCCAGCGTGTCGCCGTCCCCCGTCTCGATGCGATCGATCATCGCGCCGCGCTGCGCGCCGCGGCTCGCAGACAGCGGAACCTTCCTGGTGATCTGGCGTTGTTCGGGCAGCTCGAGCGCCGCGCCGTCTTCCGCGGGCGCGCCGCCATCGATCTTGACGGGAGCGATCCGCCCGAGGGCCTTGGCCTTCCCGGCCGGAGGCGCTCCCTTGCCCAGGCGGCGCTCGTTCATCTCGGCGAGCTGCTTCTGCGCCTCGGCATTGCGCGGATCGATCTCGAGGATCACCTTCACCGCGGCGATCGCCTTGATGAGCTGTCCCTGGTCCGCGAAGTGGCGCCCGGCGGCGTCGTACTGCGCGATGGACTTCTGCGGCTGGTCGAGCTTGCGGTAGCAGTCGCCCAGCCGGAGCCGATGCTGCACGTCCTTCGGCTCGGCCTGGACGAGCTCTTCCAGGACGTCGGCCGCCTTCTCGAACTTCGACCGCTTGAGATATTCGGCGGCGGAGTCCTTCAGCTTGCGCGCGTCGATGGCGTCCTTGGCCATGCGCGCTCTTTTCTATCCCTGCCGCACCCTCCTGTCGCATTCGGCGCTCCGGGCGGGGTGGGTATCCGGATGGCGAAGGGGGAGGGATCCTCACCGCCGGCGGCCGAGAGGCGCGGGCGGACCGTGTCCATGGCGCCGCGCGGGAAGCGCCGCAGGGCGGGGAGACGGCGGCTGCGCCTTCTTTCCCGCTTGCTCGCGAAGGGCATGCAGCTCGGCGCGGCTCAACTCGCGGTAGTCGCCGGGCCGCAGGCCTTCCACCCCGACGCCGCCGTAGTCCGCGCGATGCAGCTTGAGCACCGGCGCGCCCACCGCCTCCATCAGCCGCTTCACCAGGTGCGGGCGCCCTTCGGAGACGACCACCCTGACCCAGGTGTTGCGGGGCGTCCGGCTCTGCACGGCCGCGTCGAGCGCCCGGGCCCGCCCGTCCTCGAGCCGCACGCCCGACAAGAGTCGATCGATCTGCTCGTGGCGCGGCACCCCGGCCACCTTGGCAAGGTAGGTGCGGCGGACGCCGAAGCGCGGGTGCATGAGCTGGTGCGCCAGCTCGCCGTCGTTGGTGACCAGCAGCGCGCCCTCGACGTCGTAGTCGAGCCGGCCCACGGGATAGACCCGCTCGGGGATGCCCTTCAGGTACTGCGCGATGGTCGGACGCCCTTCCGGATCGGCCAGCGTCGTCACGCATCCGGCGGGCTTGTACAGCACGAACCAGACCTTGTCCTCCGGATCGGCGATGAGCTTCCCGTCGACGCGGATCAGGTCCTTGCGCGGATCGGCCTTGGTGCCCAGCTCCCGCACGATCTGGCCGTTCAGATCGACGCGCCCCTCGGCGATGAGCTGCTCGGCTTTGCGGCGCGAGGCGACGCCGGCGTGGGCGAGGATCTTCTGCAGGCGCTCCTGCACGGCTAGTCTTTCGAGTCCGGGCTGGCGGCCGGCGGTGGGCGGCTGCCGGACGATTCAGCGGTCGACTCGCCCGGCGCGGTGCCCTCCGGCGCCGGAGCAGGAGGGGGCGGAGGGGCCAGCACCTGCGCGGCGGCCTTGGTGCGCTCTTCGGCCGCGTCCATCGCGTCCTCGAGCTGTGAGAGGGCGGCGTCGCTCTCGGCGGTGTGCTGGGCGAGCTTCTCGGCCGCCTGCGGGTCCTGCGCCAGATCGGTCAGGCCCGCGACGGGCGGCGCGGGCGCCTCTTCCTCGACGATCTTGCGGCTTTCCTCGGACAGCTCCTGGAACTCGCGCAGCGTGGGCAGCTGGGTGAGGTCGCGCAGGTTGAACAGCTCGAGGAATTCCCGGGTGGTGCCGAAGAGGAGCGGGCGGCCGGGCTCGTCCTTCTTCCCGAGGATGCGGATCAGCTTGCGGTCGAGGAGCGCCTTGGTGACCGCGCCGCAGTCCACCCCGCGCAGGTCCTCCATCTCGGGGCGCGTGACCGGCTGCCGGTACGCCACGATGGCGAGCGTCTCCAGCGCGGCGCGCGTCAGCCGCATCGGCTTCACCTGCAGCATCCGGCGCACGTACGGGGCGAGCTGAGGATCGGTGCGCAGCTGCCAGCGGCCGCCCAGGTCGAGGAGAACCGTCCCGCCCGTGCCCGGCGCGTGCTTCTGCTGCAGCGCCACGAGCGCCTCCTTCAGCTTCTCTTCGTCGAACTGCGTCGATTCGCGCAGCGCGGCCAGATCGAGTGGCTTGTCGGCCGCGAAAAGCAACGCCTCGACGGCCGCGCTCACCCGCTCGGGCGTGGCGAAGCGCGCCGCCTCGGCGAGCAGCGACAGCTCGGTCTGCGCGGCCTGCCGAAGCTCCTGCTCGTCGTCCGGCGGCGCCTCGGCGGCCTCCGACGATCCTTCCACCGCGTCGGGCGCCGTTCCGGCCGGCTCGCGGGGGACCTCGCCGTTGCGCTCAGCCTCGGTAGTCAAGCTGCACTCCTTCGGGCGAGGCGTCGAACAGAGCCTCGGTGCGGGCGAGGTAGATCTCGCCGTGCGGGTCCGCCTGGTGGACCCTGATCAGCTTCAGCTTGGTCATCTCGAGCACCGCCAGGAAAGTGGGCACCACCCGGTGCCGGTCGTGCGCGCCCAGGTCGGCGAACAGGGAAGTGAAGGCGATGCGCTCCTCGTCGCGCAACCGGTCCGT
>JBJMQJ010000319.1:0-15724 GCA_045802765.1 Myxococcales bacterium | reverse complement strand
GGCGATGATGGCGTTGAAGCTCTTCTTCAGCTCGTCCATCGGGAGCATCGCCTCTTCCTCGACGCGCTTCACCTTCCGCGGCGCGGCGGCGATGATGCGGCCGATCTCGGCCACCTCCTCGTCGGAGAAGCCGATCTTCTTGAGCTGCTTGCGCGCGGCGTGGCCGACCTTGTTGTCCTCCTCGCCCGAACGCAAGAGCACCTTGAGGTCACGTAGCGGCAGGGCCGCCCGGCGCTCGATGTTCTTGATCTCGCGCTCGACGTCGTCGACGCGCTCGATCAGCTTCTTCAAGTTCTCGATGATGCGCTCGATCTGCCGCTTGTTGAGCTTGATCTCGGCCAGCGTCTCCGCCAGCTGCTGCTCGTTGCGGTCGATCTCCTCGCGCACTTCCTTGTGCTTGTTGGCCGAGAGCTTCTTGGTCTTGCTGTCGATCTGCTCGTGCAGCCTCTCGTTGTCGCGGTCGAGCCGGCGGATCTTGTCGATCAGCTTGACCACCTGATCGGCGCGCCCTTGCTCGTCGAAGGTCTCGTCGTCCTCGTCGGGCGCGTCGCGGATGACCTCGCGCACGCGCATCTTGCCCTTCCGCAGCCGGTCGCCGATCTGGATGATCTCCTTGATGGCGATCGACGAGTGCAGCACGGCGTCGAGCACTTCCTTCTCGCCGTCCTCGATGCGCTTGGCGATCTCCACCTCGCCCTCGCGCGTGAGCAGGGAAACCGACCCCATCTTGCGCAGGTACATGCGCACCGGGTCGTTGGACTTGGAGTAGTTGTCCTCCTCCTCCTGCTCCTTCTTCTCTTCCGCCTCTTCCTCGGCGGCCTTGGCGTGGACCGGCTCGGGCTCCGGCGGCTTGGTGTCGGGCAGCTTGACCTTGTTCGCTTCGTCGACGATGGCGATGTCGTTGTCGCCGAACATCGACATCACGTCGTCGATCTGGTCGGAGGAGACGATGTCGGCGGGAAGCGCGTCGTTCACCTCGTCGTAGGTGAGAAACCCTTTGTCGCGGCCCATGGCGAGCAGGTCGCGCACTTCCTTGCGGTCCGTCGCCTTGCCGCCCGCCTTCTTGCCCGAGGGGGCGTCGTCCTCGTCGTCGTCCTCGTCATCGTCCGCCGGGGCGACGACTTCCTCGTCCTCGTCGGTTTCGGCGACGATTTCGGCCTCCACCTCTGGCTCGTCGCCCTCCTCTTCCTCGCCGGGCTTCTTCACGTTGCGAGGCGGCTTCTCCTTGCCTTTGGCCTTGGTGGGATCCGGGGCCTGCTCCTTGGCCCGCGCGGTCCTGGCCGCGGGAGCTCCCCTTGTCGCGGGGCGGGCGGCCTTGCCCTTCTTCGCCTTCTCGTGCCCGGGCGCGGCGCGGCCGTCGGCCTTTCCGCCTTTCTTGGCCGGCGAGGGCTTGCGCTTGCGCTCGCGGTCGAGGCGGTCAGCGGCGGCGGACTTCTTGTGGGCCATCGTGGTTTGCTCCAGATCTCGTGCGAATCGGAAAGGGTAATGGGGAAATGGGCCGCGCGCCTGTTTTCCTATCGGGAACGGATCCTCTCAACGCGCGGATTTTTCAGCACCTTCCGCAGGGCGGCTTCCTGCTCCGCAATCCGGCGGTGATGGGACAGCTTCAATTCCAGGTCCCGGCGGGAGCGCCCCGCCCGATCCTGCTCGGCGCGCTCGCGCAACAGCGCCTCGCGCAAGCGCCCGGAATCGATGGACGAGACGAGCGCATCGGCGGCGAGCCCCCCCTCCCGGGCCTCCGCGAGGGCCCTCTCGGCGACCTCCCGGATGGCCGCCACCGTGAAACGCGCCGGCGCGCCGGAATCCTCCACGACTTTGGCGAACTCGGTCGAATGCAGCGCGTAGGCGAGGATGGCCAGCTCCTCGCGGACGAGCGCCAGGTTCTCGGGCGGAGCCGGGCGGGCGGAAGGCTGCCCCCGCCCGGGCTGCGCCGGCTTCTTCGCCCCACCCGGACGCCGCCCATCCACGGCCGCACGAACCGCGTCGACGGGCGCATCGATGCGCTGCGCGACCTTCTCCAGGTAGAGGTCGCGGGCGAGCGGGGTGGGAGCGGCACGCACGATGCCCGCCACCGCCTCCACCAACTTGACACGCTCTTCGACCGCGGCCTGCGATCCACCCGCCTTCTCCAGGGCGCGATCGAGCAGGAACTCCAGCGCGGGCTGCGCGGAGGAGACGAGCTCGCGGAACGCCTTCACCCCCACGCGTAGCACCGTCTCGTCGGGGTCCTCTCCGCCCGGCGGCACGAGCACGCGCGCGGGCACCGCCGCGGCTGCGGCGATCTCGGAGGCGCGCTGGGCCGCCCGCAATCCTGCCTCGTCGCCGTCGAAGACGAACACCAGCTCGCGGGCGCCGGCACGCTGCACGAGGTCGAGATGTTTCTCGGTGAGCGCCGTGCCGCAGGTGGCGACCGCGCTCTGGATGCCGGCCTGGTGCAGCCCGATGGCATCGAAGTACCCCTCGACGAACAGCGCCACGCCCTCGCGCCGGATGGCGTCCCGCGCCTTGTCCAGCGCGAAGAGGACGCCTCCCTTGGTGTAGAGCGGCGTGTCGGGCGAGTTCAGGTACTTCGCCTCGCTCTCGCCCTCGAGGAGCCGCCCGCCGAATCCGACGATCCGGCCGGCCTCGCGGATGGGGATGATCAGCCGGCCGCGGAACCGGTCGTAGAGCCCCTGCTGCTTCTTGCGCGGGACGCCGAGCCCCGCCTCCTCGACGAGCTTCGCGTCGACCTTTCCGCGCGCGAGCGACTTGCTCAAGGAGTCCCAAAGTTCCGGCGCGTATCCGAGGCGCCATGCCTTGGCGGTCTCGACGGAGACGCCGCGCTTCTCCAGATGGTCGCGCGCCACGGCGCCGCGCGGGTGTTCCCACAGCACGCGCTCGTAGAAGACGCAGGCCTTCTCGTTCACCTCGGCCAGCGCCGCCCGCCGGGCGCTGCGGCGGGCCTCCTCGGGGTCCTCCGGCTTCAGATCGACGCCCGCCTCGCCGGCGAGCTGCTCGGCCGCCTCGCGGAAGCTCTTGCCGTCGAGCTGCCTGACGAACTTGATGGCGTCGCCGGTCGCGCCGCAGCCGAAGCACTGGAAGATCCGCTTGTCGGGGACCACGTAGAAGCTGGGCGTCTTCTCGCCGTGGAACGGGCACAGCCCCTTCCAGTCGCGGCCCGACTTCTTCAAGGCGACCCGGCGCTGCACGACCGCGACCACGTCCACGCGGTCCCGCAGCTCCTGCAGCTTCTCGTCGCTGATGCCCGCCACTGTGCTCCCGTGAAGCGGCCTTGCCGACGCCGAACCCATCACGAGCCTTTGGCGGCGAGCGCCGCCTTCACCGCCTCGCTCACCCGCTTGCCTTCCGCCTTGCCCGAAATCTTCGGCATGAGCGCTTTCATCACCGCGCCCATGTCCTTGGGGCCATTGGCCCCCGACGTCGAGACCGCCTCCTGCACGAGCGATCGCAGCTCGTCATCGGACAGCTGGCGGGGAAGAAATGCCTCGAGGATGGCGATCTCCGCGTTCTCGTTGTCCGCGAGCTCCGGCCGGCCGCCGGCCTTGTACTGCGCGGCCGAGTCGCGGCGCTGCTTGATGAGCGTCTGGGCGACGGTGACGATCTCCGCGTCCTCCAGCGCCTTCCCGGTCTCGATCTCCCGGTACTTGAGCGCGCTCTTGAGCATCCGCAGCGTACCCAGGCGGCGCTTGTCCTGCGCGCGCGCCGCTTCCTTCATCTCCGCGTCGATCCGCTCGCTGAGCATGTCCACCTTGGGACGCGGCCCCGCGCGCCTCTTTGCGGCGCGAAGGGCCGATGAAACTCCGAGCCTCCGGAAAGGCTACATCATCCCCTTCCGTGCCTTCTTGAGGGCGCGCTTCTTGGCCGCCAGCGCCTTCTTCTTGCGCTTGACCGACGGCTTCTCATAGTGCTCGCGCTTCCTGATCTCGCTCAGGATGCCTGCCTTCTCGCACTGCTTCTTGAAGCGCTTCATGGCGTTCTCGAACGACTCGCCTTCCTTGACGCGCACGCCCGGCATTCTCGGAATCACCACCCTTCGCGGGGCACACTCGTACCCCGGGTTTTGGGAGCGCGGGAGTATACGCGGCGTCGGGGGGCTGTCAACGAGGAGGCGATCCATCCGGATCAGGCTGCGTTCCGGCCACCTCGCCGAAACCGTCCGCCAGCGTTTCGAACAGGTGGGCCGAAATCCGTGTCTCGCAGCGTCCCACGAACGCGGCGAGGGCGGCGGCGCACTCCTCCTTCAAGTGCTCGGAGGTCGCGGCCAATTCCGTGCTCTCGTGCGCGGCTTGCCGGACGGCGTCCAACTCCGCCCGGATGGTCGCGCAGACCGTCTCGGCGCCCCGCTGGGCGCTCGAGTGGAAGTGAAGCGCGTCGCCAGCGGTGATTCCTCCCGCACAGAGGACCGCATTGATCCGTCCTCGATCCGCATCGTCGTCGAAATCGGCGAGGTCGTCGAAGAGCAGCGCGACGCGAAGCAAACGCGCGCAGAGATCCTCCAGGGATCCCTTTGCTTCCGGCAGGGCGCACAACCCGGCCACGGCAGATGCAGGCCAGCGCAGCATCGCGCCCTTTCCGCCGATGGCATCGAGGAGCGCGTCGTTCCACGGCGGCAGCGGGCTGCCGCGCGCCCGCAATTCCCACCGTTCGGAAGCTTGTTGTTCACCGCACAACCGGCGGTAGTCGTCCCAGAACGGATCGCCCGGTGGGAACAGGCGCGCGAGACCCTCCTCTGCCGACGCGAGCGGAGCTCCAGGCTCGCCGCCACCCATCGTCGACTGCCCGTCGACTGCATCGTCGCGGAACTGCAGGTGGACGAGAAGGTTCGCCTGGATGAGCTGCAGCTCCCGGACGATGCTCTGCGGAAGCGGCTCGCCGAGGTGCTCGTTCAGCAAGGCGGGCAGCTCGAGCATGAGCGCGCATCCGCTCGCCCGACGCGGAGCATGTCCCGCGGCGAGGCGCTCGCCGAACGGGACGCTCCGCAGCAACCGGCCGACCTCGGACTCGCTCATCGCGACTAGCTCATCGTCCAATCGGTCTCGATCACGACGTTGTTGGCGGCGGTCACCAAAGCGGTCGCCTCCTGCCGGAAGAGGGCGGAGAGCTTCGATAGGATGTCGGTGATGGCCTTCTGCTGATTCGGCGACAGCGTGCCGAGTTCTCTCTTGAGTTGCTTGAACAATGCGCGAATTTCCTCGTTCAGATCGTTGGGCGGCATCGCCCCTCCTTGGCTCAGCGCAGTCCTTCGACGACGTACAGGTGCGTCCTCCAGCTCAGATACGAATACGCGAACGCTTCCTGGCCCGCCGAGAAGACGATCCGATTCGCGGGAGTCGTGGGCCGGATGGTCCTCCAGAGCGCGCGGCGATGCGCTCGCAGATCGATGCGGTGGACCTCGAGCGGCGCGCCCAGCCGGGCCCCGACCAGCAAGCCTCCGTCGGCGGCCCAGCCGAGCGGCACTTCTTCCGGCTGCGCCTCGGGCACACGCACCGATCCGGAGCCGTCGACGGGATAGAGGGTCATCACCCCGTTCCCGTCCATCGCTGCGACCGACGCTCCGTCGGGGGAGAGGGCCGCCCTCCAAGGGTCGAGCCCCTCGCGCGAAATGGGCCGGGGCGCGCCGCCGTCGAGCGACAGTACGTACAGGCGCGACGCCTTTCCCGGCTGATGCCCGATGAGGACGGCGCCCCGGCCGTCCGGGAAGAAGCGTGCCCAGCTCACGGCGATCCCCGACGGTTCGAGCGCTCTTGCCTGTCCCGCTCCGATGGGGACGAGCGAGAGCGGTCGCGAAGAGCTCTCCGAGGGAAAGATCAACGCCCATTTCGCGTCGGGCGAGAGCGCGCCGCCGAATCCGCTGGCGATCTGGACGGGCGGCGAACCGTCGGTCTTGCGCACGAACAGCAATCCTTCGCCGTCGGGCGTCCTGGGATTGATGGTGAACAAGACGAGCGAACCGTCCGACGCCAGGTCCTGGAGCAGCTGTTCGTCGCGGATCGACAGATCGCGTTCGGCGCCGCCGACCGAAGCAGCGATCCCCGCGTACCGCCGAGGGGTCGTGACGAGGACCGTTCCATCGCGCGACACGTCCTTGAGCCTAATCTGGTCCGAGGGTTGGGAGAGCAGCCGCTGCCGCCCGCGCAGATCGACGGCGCGCAGCGCGACGTTCGCGCCCGAGGGATCGGCCGGCGACGCGCTGAACCAGATCTCCGAGCCCCGGGGCGACCAGGACAAACCCGTCGCCCGGTCCCACCCTGGAGCGAGGGCCGTCACCTTGCCGGCCGCGTCGCCGACCATCAACACGCCTCGGTTCGTCGTCAGCTCGGGATGATGGAAGAAGGCGACCATGTCCCCGCGCGGTGACACGCGCGGGTGGCTGATCCAGCCGGTGGTCTGGAAGATGGTCTTGCCGATTGGATATTCGAGACGCCGCTCACCCGCGACGCGCCTGGCCACCGCCAGCGAAACGCCGTCGGGCGCCCAATCGGCGCCTTCGACGTCCTCGACGAGGTCGCGAGGCGTCCCGCCACCGGGTGGCAGGATGGCAAGCGTTCCGGAGTAGTCGGGACCGCGGAGCTCCGGATGGCGCAGGAGCGCGACGTCACCGCTGGCGGAGAGGCCCAGCAGCACGGCATCCTGCGCCTCGAGGCGCTGGTAGTCCTGCTGCCCCATCCGCGCCGCGTAGATGCGCGGAGGCATGCCGTCGAATGCCTCGGTGTAGAGCAGCTCGCGGCCGCCGGGGGTGAACCGCGCGGTCCACACCGCTCCGGGCAGAAAGGTGATCTGACGGAAGGAAGGCTCGGCGAGGCGCCGCTCGCGTCCGAGCAGCAGCGCCGCCGCGACGGCGAACGCGACCGCGGCGATGGTCAGCAAGACGCGCGAGAGCCAGCGTCCGCGCCGCGTCGCGGGCGCCTGGAGCAGCCCTTCCAGATCGAAGACGAGGTCCTTGGCCGACTGGAAGCGCTTGCCGGGGTCCTTCTCCAGACACCTGCACACGATGCGCCGCACCTCGGAGGGAATGCCTGGCGGGAGCGGCGGCGGTTCGATCTGCAGGACCGCGTAGCCGACCTCGACGGTGGTCGGGCCTTCGAAGGGACGCCGGCGCGCCAGCATCTCGTAGAGGACGCAGCCGAGGCTGAAGATGTCCGAGCGCGGATCCAGCGGCGCGCAGCGGATCTGCTCGGGCGAGCTGTAGGCGGGCGTGCCGGCGAATCGGGCCGGGTGCGCGATTCCGCTGGTCTCGACCGGCCCCGATCCGCCGTCGTTCGCCCGGGCCACGCCAAAATCGAGGATCTTGACCCTGCCGTCGTTGCCGACGAACAGGTTGGCGGGCTTGATGTCGCAGTGCACGACTCCCCGGTCGTGAGCGGCGGCCAGGCCCCGCGCGACTTGCGCGGCGACGTCGAGCACGGCCCGGATGGGCAGCGGGCCCTCGCTCATCCGCTGGCGCAGCGTCATCCCCTCGAGGTACTCCTCGACGATGAACGGCCTGCCTTCGAACGAGCCGATGTCGTGCACCTCGACGACGTTCGGATGGCCCAGCGCGCCGACGACGCGGGCCTCCTGCTCGAGCCGGCGCAGCTCGCGCGGACCGCAGCTCTCGGAAGGGAGTACCTTGATCGCGACGGACCGGTTCAGCCGCCGGTCGTGGGCGAGCAGCACCTGGCCCATGCCGCCCCGCCCCAGCTCGCGATCGACGACGTAGCGCTCTCCCAGCACGAGCGGGGAAATCTCCGGAACGCCGCGAGATTCGCGTTGAGCCAGCGAGGAAGTGACGGACTCGACGGGGCTGCCGGCGGACGCGACGCGCACACCTGCATCCCCCGCGGCATCGGGCCGTCCGAACAGGTCGGACAAGGCATACCCCTTCGATTGGCCGCAACATCGCGCCGATACGCACCGGGGGTCAAGTGCTGCGGCCGCACGCGGGCGGCGCACCTCCGCGCATCGGCCGCGACGAGACGGTCCGGGCGGCGGAAGCGCGCGGAACGACTGGAGAGAAACTAGGCGGTGCCGGTCTCGGACTTCGCCGGGACGGCGACCGGCTCGGCGGACTTGCCGGACCGGTTCACCCGGTCGCGCAGCTCTTTCCCGGTGCGGAAGAGAATCCCGCGCTTGGGCTTGACCGGGATCACCTCTCCGGTCTTGGGGTTGCGCCCGTTGTAGCCTTGGTACTCCTTCACGTGGAAGGCGCCAAGCCCGCGAATCTCGATGTTGTCGCCCTTGCAGAGCGCCTTCTTCATCGAGTCGAAGATCGTCTCGATGGTCAGCTCCGCCTGCTTCTGCGTGAGCTGTCGCTTGGCCACGAGGATGGCGATGAGGTCGCTCTTCAGCATGGGCGTTTCTCGGACTCCGGGAGGGCTGTTGCACCAAAAACCGACGACGGATGGGAACGTTACCCGAGGTCGGGGGGGACGGGCAAGCGCCGTAAAGGCCGTTCAGCAGGCGACAATTCACTACATGGGCTGGCGGCGGGCGGCTGGCGGCTCGCGGTCAAGAGTGGCCCGGCTTGACCGAACCGCCGGGGGTGGGCGGGGTGGCGAGGGCTGGCTCCGGCGTGGGTCCATATCCACGCAGGCCCGTCGGCTGGTGCAGGCGGGCAAGAAACTCGGCCAGCGACTCCTCCAGGACTTGCGCGGCGGCCCCCTCCGCGCGCGCCCAGGCGTGCGTGATGGCCTGCCCTGCCTCGTCCGCCTCATGCCGCGGAAAGCCGAGGGAGATGCGCGCCGCCGCGCGCACCTCGGCCATGGTGATGCGCGACGGATCCCGCGACGGCAGCCATCCGCCGCGCCGGGCTTCCACGGTGAGGCCGGACTGCTCCAGCGCGCGCAGCGCCTCGCGGACGAGCCGCTTGGGCATGCGCATCTCGTCCGCCAGCGCGGCGACTCCTACTGGCGAGGCCCTGCGCGCGTGGAGCTGCGCAAGCGCGACCATCGCGCGCGCGATGAACGTCTCGCGCGCCTGCGCCGCAACGAGCAGAGGACTTGGCTCGGGCGCCCTCGATGCGTCCATCGCGTAGCAGAGCCGGCACCCGGTCAGCGTGATGAACCAGGAGATGTAGACCCAGGTGAGGACGATGGGCAGCACGGCGACCGACCCGTAGATCCGGTGCAGCTGCACCATGCGCGCGGAGAGATCCGCGAAGACGAACTTCGCCAGCTCCCAGGCGGAGCCCGCGGCGAAGGCGGCAATGAGCGCCGAGCGCATCCGCACGCGCGCGTTGGGCAACACCTTGTAGAGGAACGCGAGGCCCGCGTAGGTGATCGCGACCGAGGAGAGGGCAGCGAGCACGTGCAGCACTTCGCTGTGGCCGACGTGGCCGTGGCGTCCGTGCGCCCCCTGCATCTCGCCGATCTTCCAGGTGACCGCGAGCGACGCGGAGAGGAGCACCGGGCCGAGGGTGAGGAATGCCCAGTACGTCAGGAGGCGATGCACGGGCGCGCGCGGCCGCTTCACGCCGTAGATGTGGTTGAAGGCGCTCTCGATGTTCCACAGGAGCGACAGCGAGGAGATGAGGAGCAGCGCGAAGCCGATCGCCCCCAGCGTCTTTACCGTCGCCTTGCTGGTGAAATCGGTGAGCGCGCCGGCGATGGCCGCGCCCGCGCCGATCCCCAGCTGCTCGTTCACGTACTTCTGCACGGTGTCGCGGAAGGGCGCCTGTCCGCTGACCAGATCGACCACGCTGTAGGCGACCGCGAGCAGCGGCACGAGCGAGAGCAGCGTCAGGTAGGTGAGCGCCGAGGCGCGCAGCGTGATCGCCTCGCCGCGGAACCCATGGCCGATGAGCGTGAGCGCGCGCAGGAACCGCCGCACGGAAGGGACGCGGCGGACCCGCTCCCACGAGTCGAGCAGGCGCGGCTTTTCGCGCCCGGTCAGTCGTCCACCTTCTCGCCGGCGGGCTGCAGCTCGGGCTTCACTTGACCGGCCGGCTCGCCGGGACGGGCTTCGCCCTCGCGCCGCCGATCCTGCCGCCGGTCGTTGCGATCGTTGCCGTTCCCGCGCTGGGGAGCGCCGCCTCCGCGCGAGGAGAGCCCTCGCTGCGCCTGCTGCAGGTCGGGACGCGACCACTTCCCGTGCAGGTCGTACTGCTCGACGTGGTACTGCGGCTGGGGCCGGACGGTGATGCTCTTGTTGAGCTTCATCATGAGGAGGCGCATCGCCTCGCGCTCCGGTCCCTGCAAGAGCTTCGCGACCTCCGGGTGGCAGGAGACGACGATCTGGTCCTCGCGCTGCTTGCGGGCGGCGCGCTGCACCTCGCGCATGATCTCGTAAGCCATGGTCGTCTTGCTGCGGACGTGGCCGCGGCCGTCGCAGATCGGGCAGCTCTCGGTGGTGAGACGGGTGACGCTCTCGCGCACGCGCTTGCGCGTCATCTCCACCAGGCCGATGTCGCTGATCTTGAGCACGTTGGTCTTGGCGCGGTCGGCGCCGAGCGCTTCCTGGAGGGTCTTGAAGACCTTCTCCCGGTTGGACCCTTTGTCCATGTCGATGAAGTCGATGATGATGATGCCGCCGATGTTGCGCAGGCGGAGCTGGTAGACGATCTCCTTGGCCGCCTCGCAGTTGATCTTGGTGATGGTGTCTTCCAGCGACGCGCCGGCGCCCTTCTTTCCCACGTACCGGCCGCTGTTCACGTCGATGGCGACCAGCGCCTCGGTCTGGTCGATGATGATGTAGCCGCCCGACTTGAGCCACACCTTGCGGTTCTGCGCCTTCTGCAGCTCCTGCTCGATGCCGTACTCGTCGAAGATGGGCTCGTCGCCGGTGTAGAGCTCCACCTGGTCCTTCAGCTCCGGAGCGACCTGCTCGACGAAGGCGCGCACGCGGTCGTACTCGGCCCGGTCGTCGATGACGAGCTTGTTGACGTCGTCGGAGAACAGGTCGCGGACCGAGCGCAGGATGAGGTCCAGGTCCGGGTGCATGATGGCGGGCGCCTTGTGCGTCTCGCGCTTCTTGCCCACCTCGTTCCAGAGGCCGAGCAGGAACTTGATGTCGGCGGTGAGCTTCTCCTCCGGCTCGTTCTCGGCGACCGTGCGGACGATGAAGCCGGTCCCGGACGGGCGGAAGCGGTCGACCAGCTCGCGCAGCCGGCGGCGCTCCTTCTCGTTCTCGATGCGGCGGGAAATGCCCACGTGGTCCACGGTGGGCATGAAGACGAGGTGCCGGCCGGGGAGCGAGATGTGGCAGGTGATGCGAGCCCCCTTGGAGCCGATGGGGTCCTTGACCACCTGGACGATGACCTCGTCGCCCTCCTTGAGCAGGTCCTGGATCTGGGCGCGCTTGCCATGCGCGTGCCCGTTGCCGCCCTTGCGCTCGCCGCCGCCCTGCCGCTCGCGGCCCTGCTGCTGGCGCTGATCGGGCTTGGGAGAGCGGTCCTCCGCGGGGCGCCCGGGGCCTGCGCGACGCCTGCCCCGTCCACCGCGCCGGCGACCGCGGCGCTCGCGCGCGGCGGGCCGCTGCTCGGCGGGGACGCCGATCTTTCCTTCGGCGGGAACCTGCGCCTGCGCCCCGGCCGCTATAGCCGCGTCGGAGACGGCGGGAGCGGCGGCCGCTTCTCCCGGAGCCGCCGCTTCTGCGCCCGCCGGCGAGGCCGCCTCCTCGGCGGCGATGGCCGCTTCGGCGGCGGCGTGCGCCGCGTCGCCCTCGTCGAGATCGTCCTCGTCGTCCTCGCCCTCGTCGTCTTCCTCCTCCAGCGCTTCCTCCGCGGGAAGGTCGACGAGGCCCTCGTTTTCGACCCCCGCGGCAGCGCTGGCGGGGACCGGTTGCGCCTCGCCGGCCGCGGGGGCGGAATGGGCCTGCGCCTCGGCAGCCGCGGGCGGCTGCTCGGGCCGCGCCGGCGAAGCGTCCACCTGTGCGATTGGCTCGGGTTCCGACGGGGGAGTGGCGCCGCTTTCCGATACGGTCCCGGCCGCGCTCTGCTCCGCGGATGGCGCCTGCGCGGCGTCCTGCACAGGGACCGGGGCCGCCGCCTCCTCCGTGGGCGCCGCCACCGCGACGGCATCGTCGGCGGGCTCGGCGACGTCCTCCACCTCGAGGGGATCGCCCTCGGTGGCGCCGGCCTGCATCTCGATCTCTTCCGAGAAGCCGGGGAAGCTGGGGTCGGAAACGATGTCGGCCACGTAGAGGAACGCGGCCTTCTCCAGGCCGATGTCGACGAACGCGGCCTGCATCCCGGGGAGGACCCGGACTACCCTTCCTTTGTAGATGTTGCCGACGATCCCCTTTTCGTTCTTGCGCTCCAGGTAGTACTCAGAAATCGTTCCCTGTTCGATCAGCGCCACCCGGGTCTCTTGACCCGAGGCGTTGATCACCAAGATGTTGGACATCGAAGGATCCTTGTGACGGGCCCGCGTGCGAAACGGCGCACTTTGCGGGCGTACGCGACAGGGCGCCTGGGCGCCCTCGCGCGAGGAAACCGGAGTGAGAAGCCTGGACGGACACCCGTTCCTGCCTCCGAGCCGCCGGGATGGGCGCGCCATGCGCACCGGAACCCCGAAAGCCGGTCTGCTCCCCAGAACCCGCCCAGGGCGAAAAAGTCCCGGACGGCCAGCTCGGAGGCTAGCACCCCGGATCCGGGCCAGCAAGCAAAGCTAATCCGGATGCCCGTTTCCCTACACGGCGGCACGGCGCCAATAGACGTACGACCAAGCGGCCGGGAGGAGACCCGCGGCGAGCAGCACGGCCAGCGAGGCGCCCAGCACGACGCGGTCGGGCAGGACCATCGCCAGTGGAAGGAAGAGCAGCCCCAGCGCCACCATGAAGCGCGCGGCCAGCCGGTGGGTCCGGCGCCAGACGTCATCCGAGGAGAGCGTCCAAGGGTGGTGTCACCGGGCGGCGGCGGGCGCGCCGAAGAGGACGTTCTCGCGGACGATGCGGACCAGCCCCGGCTTGACCCACTCCGGACCGAACAGCGCGCCGAG
Source organism: Myxococcales bacterium (assembly GCA_045802765.1). GTDB lineage: Bacteria > Myxococcota > Myxococcia > Myxococcales > 40CM-4-68-19 > VBKO01. The sequence continues at coordinate 2,810 of JBJMQJ010000319.1, read as the reverse complement.
CAGCTCGGAAGGGCGCGCCGTCGCCTGGGTCTCGCCGGCGCGCAGCGTGAACCGCAGCTCGCGAGGCCCGCCCGCGGTCAGGCTCTGCAGCGCGGACTTCAGATCGATGCGGACCGGCGCCTTGCCTTCGCGCTCGCGTAGGACGGCCGCCTCGGGCAGCGCGGCGAACTCCGCCAGGCGCTCCGCGGCGTCGGGCGCGCCGTCGGGCAGCTCGACGCGGTACTCGATGGCGCGGATGGTCCGGCTGAGCGACTCGGCCGCGGAGTCCGCAGGCCCGCACGAAAGCAGGCGGAAGCCCTCGGGCAGCTCGCCTCGGATTCGCTCGGCCACCTCCGCGGCGTCCGGCGTCCCATGCAGCTCGAGATCGAGATATTCGGCCTGGCTCTCTGTTCCCACCGGGCACGCCGGGCCGAAGCTGACCCGGGGCTTGGGATGGAAGCCCTGGGTATGCGGGATGGAGAGCTTGGCGCGGCGGAACGCGCGGAGGAGCGCCGTCATCGTCTCCAGGTGGCTGAGCGCGACCGCGCAGCCCTCCTTGGCGTAGCGCAGCCGAAGCGTGGTGCGGCCTTGGGGGAGAGGCGGGGCCGGCGGCCGGTGCTGCGGCCGGTAATCCTCCGGGTGGTAGACGATGGTATCCACCACCTCGTAGTCGCATGTGCCGCAAGCGGTGCACCGCTCGTCGCCGTACGCGCAATCGTGGGTCGCGCCTTCCTTCAGCGAGGCGACCCGCTCCTTCCACAGGTAAGGCTTCGTGACCTCGCAATCGATGTGATCGAAGGGCAGCACCTCGTCCTTGCCCTTCTCGCGGTGGGCGAAGAAGGCGAGCCCGACGCCGTGCTCGGCCTCGGCGCGCGCGAACGCCTCGTGCCACGCCTGCAGCCGGAAGTGCTCGGTCCAGCCGTCGAGCCTCTGACCTTTGCGGTAGGCGTGCAGCACGGCGGTCGCAAGTCGCCGGTCGCCCAGCGCCAGCGCGCCTTCCAGCGCGCCCTGCCGCGCGTCGTGCGGCTTCACGTGCAGCTCGCGGTAGCCGCGCCCCAGGTTGCGTAGCTCGTCGCGGAGCAGCGCGTGCTTCCGCTGCGTCTCCTCGAGCGGGATCATCGGCTCCCACTGGAAGGGCGTGAAGGGCTTGGGGCAGAAGGTGGAGACCCCCACGTTGATCTCGGCGCGCGGATTCCGCGTCTTCCCCCGCCGCAAAGCCTCCGCGCACAGCTGCACGATGGCCCGCACGTCCTCGTCGCGCTCGGTGGGCAGCCCGATCATGAAATAGAACTTCACCAGGTCCCAGCCAGCCTCGAAGATGGTGTCGACGGCGTGGAGGAGGTCCTTCTCCGCGTTGCCCTTGTTGATCACGCGGCGCATCCGCTCGGTCGCCGCCTCGGGCGCGACGGTGAACCCGCTCTTGCGCACGCGGCCGATCTGCTGGGCGAGGCGCGCGTTCATGGTCTCGGTGCGCAGGCTGGGGAGCGAGATGCCGACGTTCTCCGCCCCGAACTCGTCGAAGAAATCTTCCAGGACGCCGTTGATGCACGAGTAGTCGCCGGCGGAGAGGCTGAGGAAGCCCACCTCCTCGTAGCCGGTGGCGAGGAGCCCGGTCTCGGCGATGCGCCGCACCTGGTTCGGATCGCGCTGCCGCGTGGGCCGGGTGATCATCCCCACCTGGCAGAAGCGGCAGCCCCGGGTGCACCCGCGCTGGATCTCGAGCGGCAGCCGATCGTGCACGGTCTGCATGAACGGCACGATCGGCTTCTCGGCCTGCGGCACGAGGTTCAGGTCGGGGATCACGCGCCGGACGACGGTCTCGTAGCCTGGCTTCAGCGGGTCGAGGGCGGCGAGGGTGCGGTCCGCGCCGTAGCGGGGTCGGAAGAGCGAAGGAACGTAGACGCCGGGGATCTCGGCCAGGTGCCAGAGCAGGTCCTGGCGGGAGCCGCCGGACCGTTTCCAGTCGAGCACGACGTCGTCGATCTCGTGGATCGCTTCCTCGCCCTCGCCGACGACCAGCGCGTCGAAGAAGTCGGCGACCGGCTCGGGGTTGTAGGCGCAGGGCCCGCCGCCGAGGACGAGCGGGTCGTCGCGCCCGCGGTCGGCGCTGGCGAGTGGCACGCCGCCCAGTTCCAGCATCGCCAGCACCGTCGTGTAGCAGAGCTCGAATTGCAGGGTGAAGCCGAGGACGTCGAAGGCGCGCAGCGGAGCGCGGCTCTCGATGGAGAAGAGCGGGAGCCGCTCGGCGCGCAGCGCCGACTCCATGTCCGGCCACGGCATGAAGAACCGCTCGCAGGCGACCTCGGGCCGCTCGTTGAGGGCGTGGTAGAGCAGCCGGAACCCGACGTTGCTCATCCCGACTTCGTAGGTGTCGGGGAACGCAAGCCCCCACCGCAGCGCGACCCGGTCGAGCCGCTTGTGGACGGCGTTCAACTCGCCGCCCGCGTAGCGCGACGGCTTTTGCGCGCCGAGGATCAGGCGATCGAGGACGGGGAGCTGCATGGCGGCGGGTCTAGGCGGCGCGAGGGCGCGGGTCAAGCCCGAGCGCGGCCGGGCGGGCGAACGGCCGGCGCTCGCTGGCACATCCGGCGGTGCGCGGCGCGGTGCTCCTACTCCTCGACGTTTTCCTTCTCCATCCGCTTCGCGCTTTCGACGGCGGAGGCGGCAGCGGCCTTGGCCGATTCGACGCCCCCCGCGGCACGCGCGATCCCCGTCGCCACCGCCCCGGCAGCGGCGACGCCCGCGCCGATGCCGCCGATCTCGACGGGCGAAAGACCCTCCCCTTGCGGCGCCGAGGTGGCGGGTGGCGGGGTCGTGCCGGCGGGCGCTGC
>JBJMQJ010000031.1:0-9536 GCA_045802765.1 Myxococcales bacterium | reverse complement strand
GATCTCGATCTGGCTCACCACCTCCTTGCGCCCGTCCGCCGCGGTCAGCGCGACGGCGCCGAGCTCGGTGAGGACGAGACCATCTCCGATCAGCACGCCCGAGGCCGAGCTGAGCGCCTGGTGCACCTTGAGGGCCCCGTCGTCCGTCCGCTCGGGGACGAGCGCACGCGCGCGTACGAGGACGGCGAGCGCATGGACGCGATCGGCGACCGCCTGCAAGCCGGCTTCCGGCGGTGGAAGCACGACCGCTGCCGCCGATGCGCCGGCGGCGATCGCGACGGAGGCGAAGACACAGGCTCCGAACCGCGCCGGCCCGATCGCGTTTCCCATGACGCTCCTCTCTCGAGACGGGCGCATTCTTACGGGCCGATGTTGCATCGGCGTTGCGAGATTGTTTCGATTTGTGAATCGTTATCGAATCCGAAGCCAGCTTGTCCGGCGGCCCTGACTTTCTGTCAGCCGATCGGTTCGATGCACGCGGCGTATCAAGGATGCGCGCCCGCCTCTCTTTGCTGGCATGCGCGCTGCATCGTCGGGACGGCATGACGGACGGCACCGCCAGGGTCCAATCCGCATCTCCCGAGCCAGGACGAAAGCAGTCCAGCGTCCCGGGCCTCCCCCGCCCGCTGACGTTGTCCGAGGCGCATGCCTTGTGGACCCAGAAAGGAGGTGCACCTTGGCGCTTCGCTCGCGGCGATCCGCTCGAACAGAGCTCCCCTCCTCGGCCGCGAGCGGAGCGCGCCGATCGGCCGCGGACATGCCCTCGGGGATGAAGCCGCGCGATAACCTTTTCGCGCGTGCGGTGTCCGGCAAGGCAGGGACGCCGCCGGGGCCGGCGACCCTGGGAGGATCCGGCACCCGAGAAAGCAAGGAACAGCGAATGACCCAGCTCGAAAGCGACGGGACCACGATCGCTTGCGTCGAGGCGCCCTCCGCCGACGAAGTCGCCGCGTGCTCCGGGAAGGCAGCCGGAGACGCGTGCACGGCTCCCGACGGCGACGCCGGCGCTTGCCAGGTCGCTGCCGATGGAGCAACCGTGGCCTGCTTCGAGACGCGCACCGCGGCCGGGTATCCAGGGGGCCACCACCACTGAGGCGCTCATGCGATTCGAGAAGCGAAGGGGACGGAGCCGGCGGGAGCTGCTCAGGATCGTCGCGGGCGGGCTCGGAGGCGCCGTCCTGTTCCGGTGCGGCGGCACCTCGGCCGCCAACGACGCCACCGACGCAGGGACCACCGATGCGGGGACGAGCGGCGCGTGCGTCCTCGACCCGACCCTCACCAGGGGCCCGTTCTGGGTCGACGAGCGGCTCAACCGCTCCGACATCCGGTCGGACAGCAACGGCAAGGCGAGCCCCAATCCGCGGCCGGGCTTGCCGCTGACGTTGCAGCTCGCGGTGTCCGCCTTCGCTTCGGGCGCCTGCACGCCGCTGCAGGGCGCGCAGGTCGACGTCTGGCACTGCGACGCGAGCGGCGTCTACTCGGACGTCCAGGGCGTCAGCGCCGGGCAGAACTTCCTGCGCGGATACCAGCTGACCGACGCCAATGGCGTCGCGAAGTTCACCACCATCTACCCCGGTTGGTACTCCGGGCGCGCCGTGCACATCCACGTCAAGGTCCGCCTCTTCGATGCATCGAGCAACACCACCACCGAGGCGACCACGCAGGTCTTCTTCGACGATGCGACGAGCGACGCGGTGTATGCGAGCGCGTCCCCCTACAACGCGCGGGGTTCGAGGGACACGCGCAATGCCGCCGACAACGTCTACGCGAATCGCGCCATCCTGCTCCTGGCGCTCGCGGGGGACACGACCTCGGGTTACACGGGCAACATCTCGGTGGGCGTGCAGGTCGGGCAGGTGAACGCCGGCTGATCGCAAACGGATCAATAATAGAACTTCTTGCCCGCCCACAGCTCGGGCAACGGTTTCGTGATCCCGCGGCACACCATGATGGGGAGGTCGTTCTCCCAGGGCATCACCAGAGGCGAGGTGAGGAACGCGGCCTGCTCGCTGGAGCGGAACAGGTGCGCGCGCCGGCCGCAGTCGCCATTGACGTCGATCACCACCTCGCCGTCGTAGCCGTGGGTTCCCCAGAGGAAGTACTGGTTGTGCCCGCTGAGCGCGGGCGGCAACTGGTACTGCTCGCCGAAAAAATCGATCGCGGCCGCCTCGCCGTAGTTGGCGGCCACGATCGCGGCGCGGCTGCGCTCCTCCGGCGGCAGCGCCGCGAAGACCCGCGCGACGGCCGAGGCCAGCTCGGGCCAGCCGTGCATGTCGGCCCAGTCCTGCGGCAGCGCCGTCGGCGGCGCCTTCTCGGTGCGCGTCGCCTCGAGCCGCAGCTCGGAGGAGACGAATCGGTGGTAGCGCAGGAACGCCGGCACCGGCAGCACCGGCAGCACGTACGGGATCGATGCCAGCCCGCCCGCGGCGGCCGCGGTGGTGACCACCGCACGTAGCCAGCGGCGCGCCTCCGTCGCGCGCTCGACCGCGACACCGCCGGCCGCGAACAGCACCGGGTAGATGGCAGCCGGGTAGTAGTGCTTCGCGTGCGAGGCGATCATCGCCCCTAGCAGGAAGACGAAGCCGAGCCCGACGAAACGCGTCTCCTCGTGCGCCAGGAGCCAGGCGAGGCCGGCGATCCAGGCGAGCGCCAGCACGGGATTGGTGATGAGCAGCTCGGCCAGCAGGTATCCGCCCGGCGAGAGGACCACGTTCTTGCCGTGCTGGCCGTTGCGTAGCACTTCGAGCATGGGGAACCGGTGCGCCGCCTGCCAGGCGACGTTCGGCAGCGCCAGCGCCGCGGCGACCGCCACGCCGCCGATGAACCAGCGAGACCGGAGCATCCGCCGCTGCGGCGTGCAGAGGGTCGCGGCGGCGAACGCGGCCACGAGATAGACGACGCTGTACTTCGAGAGCGCGCTCACGCCGATCGCGGCGCCCACGCCGACCCACAGGCGGGGATGGGCGCCGCGCGCCAGCCGGACGAGGTAGAGCACGGTGAGCGGCCACAGCCAGAGGCCGATCGTGTCCGTAGAAATCTTCATGCCGAAGGCGCACAGGACGGGGCAAAGCGCGCTGGTGAGCGCCGCGAAGATCTGCGCGAAGGCGCCGCCGCCGAGCTCGGCCGCGAGCAAACACGTGACGTAGACCGAAGCGGCGGCGAACACCGCGGGGGCGGCGCGCAGCAGCACCAGCGAGTGGCCGAAGATCTGCGTGCCGGCGGCGATGAGCGGCGCCAGCGGAGGCTGGTCTACGTACCCCAGCGCGGGATGACGGCCGCAGGCGATGAAGTACAGCTCGTCGCGGAAATATCCGTAGTGCGGATTCGCGATCAGGTGCACCAGGAACGTCAGCGCGGCTGCGACGAGCGGAAGATGCGAACGGCGATCCGCGCCGGGCCCCGGCGGCGAGATCCCGTGCTCGACCGGAATCACGTCCAAGGCGCCCGGCCGTGAGCGCCGCGCGGCGCGGGAAGGTCGGCGAGGCGGCCCTCGGGAGCGAAGGCCATTTCGCGAGGCTCGTCCAACGCACGCAGCGACGGCTGATTTCGCCCGTCGCTCTGCCAGAGCGCTTCCGCCACCCACATCTCGTGGAGGCGCAGCGTGCTTTCGATGCGCACGAGGCGTGGAGCGAGCGGATCGACGCGCGGCGCGGTCGCGATGGCGAGCGCGATCGCCGACCGGTCGTCCGGCACCCAGATCGGCGTCTTGCCGTTGGTCAGCTCGGTGGAAGCGACCACGTTCGTCCAGTACTTCTGGTAGTCGACGTTCTCCACCACGGCGCGCGTGGTGACGTCCGCGACTCCCAGCCCGCAGGCATTGCCGTGGGTCAGCTCGGTCAAGCGCAGCACCGCGAGCTTCTTCGGGTTGCGCGGATCGACGATGTGGCGGACGGAGTAGCGGCCCGTGACGTTGGGGTCCATGCCCATGCCGCTGATGTCCTTTCCCAGGTAGTCGACGACCAGCACGTCGAGCGCGTCGAACGGAATGCGGGGCATCAGCGAACGGCTCATCCGCATCAGCTCGGGCTCGCGGCTGGGGATGCGATCGCCGGGCACGACCTCCAGGTGGGCCACCTCCTCCAGCGCGTTCTCGACGGACGCCACGCCGGCGAGCACGTTCACCTTCTCGAACACCAGCCGCGCCGCCTCCGGGACGACCTCGTGGAAGGTGTCGAATCCGCGCCGGTGCACGGTGGCCGCGCCTTTCTGCTTGCCGAAGCCGATGGCCAGCATCTTGGAAAGGCCGCTCTCCACCTCGCCGTGGAAGTCCGTGTGCGCCTTGACGCGGTTGACGGGCAGGACCGCATCCGCGCGCAGCGCCGCGCGGCTCCAGTGGAGCGGCATGCCCGTACTGGTCGTCCCGAGCAGCGTCGTCTCCATGCTCGGCTCGAAGGCGACGTCCATCGACTGGGGCGTGACTCCGTATCCGGCGAGCACTTCCATCTGGCCCTCGGCGGTGGCGCCTCCGTGCGAGCCCATCGCGGGCACGATGAACGGACGCGCTCCCAGGCGCTTCAATTCGGTCACCGTCGCGCGGACGATCTCGGCCAGCCGCGCGACTCCGCGACTGCCGACGCCCACGGCCACGGACATCCCGGGCCGTACCCGCCCCTCGAGCTTGCGCATCTCGCGCGCGATCGTCTCGGGGACCGACGCGACCCGCGGCGCCTCGAGGCCCTGCGCGATGCGCCTTACCTTGGGGAGCGGAAACGACAGGCCGCCTTCGACGATGCTGAATTCCCGGTCCATGGTCACCCTTTCAGCGCGCCGCTCATCCCCTGCACGTACCGGTCCACGAAGAGAAAATAGATCGCCACGACGGGGATGCAGCCCAGCACCGCGCCCGCCATGAGCGGCCCCCACTGGTAGATGTCGCCGCGGACCAGCTCGGTCGCCAGGCCGACCGGCACGGTCTTGTGCTCCGGCGCCGACATGAAGACCAGCGCGTACAGGTACTCGTTCCATGAAAGCGTGAAGGCGAAGATGAACGCCGAGATGAGGCCCGGACCGCTGAGCGGCAGCACGATCCCGAGCATGATGCGCACCCGGCCGGCGCCGTCGACCATCGCCGCTTCCTCGATCTCGCGCGGGATCGATTTCAGGTAGCCCATGAGGAGCCAGGTGCAGAAAGGAATGAGGAAGGTCGTGTAGACCGGCACCAGGGCGGCGGGGCGATCGAACCAGCCCAGCTTGAGCAGGATGTCCGCGAGAGGAATGAAGAGGATTGCCGGGGGGACGAGGTAGCCGAGGTAGATCACGAGCCCGGCGGCCTCCGCCCCGGGGAAGCCTACACGGACGATCCCGTACGCCGCGAGCCAGCTCACGGAGACGCTGAGGATGCTCGCGCCCGTCGCGATGGCCATCGTGTTCCAGAACCAGCGCGGGAAGCCCGTGCCGCCGAGCAAGTAGCGCACGTGGTCCAGGGTCGGGTGGTGCACGATGAACGGGTTCGTCGCCGTGGAGACCAGCTCCTGGTTGGGCCGGACCGCCGTCATCGCCATCCAGTAGAACGGGAAGAGCAGGAACAGCGCGAAGAAGAGGAGCGGGAGCCAGGTGCCGAGCAGGCGCGATCTCATGTGCGCTCCCGGATGGCGCGCATGGCGGCCCAAGCGAGCACCGCGAGCGCCGGCAACGTGACCCCGGCTATGGCGGCGCCCTCGCCCATCGAGCCGCCCACGATCCCGCGCTGGTAGGCGAGCGTCACGAACAGGTGGGTCGCGTTGGCCGGGCCGCCGCGCGTGATGGTCCACACCAGCTGGAAGTCGGTGAAGGTGAAGATGGCGGAGAAGGTGGTGAGGATCACCGTGAGCGGGGTGAGCAGCGGCCAGGTGATCTCCCGGAAGACGCGAAAAGCGCGAGCGCCATCGATCTGCGCGGCTTCGTAGACGTCGGTAGGGATCGACTGCAGGCCGGCGAGGTAGCCGATGGTGAAGAATGGCGTGCCGCGCCAGATGTTCGCCACCATCAGCGAGGCGCGCGCGAGCCAGGAGTCGCCGAGGAAGTCGATGTTGCGCTTGAGCAGGCCCAGCTTGACCAGCGTCCAGCTGATGAAGCTGAACTGCGGATCGAAGATCCACCACCAGGCGAACGCGGAGAGCACGGTGGGCACCACGTAGGGCAGGAGCAGCACCGAGCGCCAGAAGCGTACGCCCGCGAAGCGCTGGTTCAGGACCAGTGCCAGTCCGAGCCCGAGCGCCAGCTTCAGCACCACGGTGACGATCGTGTACAGCGCGGTATTGATCGCCGTGAGCCGGAACACCGGATCGTCGAGCAGGTACTGGTAGTTCTCCAGCCCGATGAAGGTCCCCGGCGCGCCGATCTTCGCGTCCTCGAAGCCGAGCCAGACGCCCAGCCCGAGCGGATAGGCGAGCAGCAAGCCGAGCAGGGCGGCAACGGGGACCACGAGCGCGGGCCCGAACCACGCCCGGCGGTCGAGCGCGAGCGACAGGCGGCCCGCCGCCATCGATCAGCCGCGGTAGATGCGGCGGAGACGGCCCTCGGCCCTCTTCGCCGCGTCCTTTGGCGTGAGGCCGTTCACGGTGGCGTCGGCGAACATGTCGAGCACCACGAAGTCGGCCAGCGCCGCGGCGGCGTGCTGTCCCGGGCTGCCGGCATAGCTGTTGGGGAGCATGCGCGCGATGCCGTCGCGGAACGGCGTTGCCTTCGGATCCTTCGTCCAGACCGGCAGCTCGCGGTACTTCCGCAGCGCTGGAGTGATGTAGCCGTTCATCGAGTCGACCCACGGCTCGGCCTGTTCGGGCGAAAGCATGAAACGCAGGTACTCCTTCGCCGCGTTGGGGAAGCGCGAGTACTTGAAGATGAACGCCTGGCTGAAGACGGCCAACTCCGTCGGCTTGCCCACCGGACCGACCGGGAAGTTGGCGTGGTCCATGTCCTGCGCGATCTGCGGGAAGTCCTTCTTGGCGGCGGCGTAGATGCTGATGCCGTTGTTGGTGATCGAGACCTCGCCGGCGAGGAAGGCGCGGTTGTTGTTCGGGTCGAGCCAGGAGGCGACGCCCGGGGCCATCTGCGCGTAGAGCTCGCGCACGTTCTCCAGCGCGGTCCAGGTTTCCTGCTTGTTGATGGAGATGGTCTTGTCGTCCGCCTCCACCGACTTGCCGCCGTGCGACCACAGCCACCAGTGCGTCCAGGCGTTGCCGTCGCCGACGGCGTGCCCCAGCGCGAACCCCATGGGATGGCCCTTCTCCTTGAGCCCGCGCGCCAGCTTGATCAGCCCGTCCGTCTTGTCGGGGAACTTGTCGAAGCCTGCTTCCTTCATCCAGCTGATGCGATAGTTGAGCGCCTGCACCGCGCCGCCGATGGGGACCGCGATCCAGTGCTTGAGCTGCTTGCTGTAGCCGTACGCGCGCGCCACGTCGTACCAGCCCAGGCGCTTGCCGAGATCCTCGGCGAGGTCCGAGACGTCGACCAGGCGCTGCGGGTAGATGTGCGGATCGTCGTACCAGCCCATCACGAGGTCGGGGCCGGTCCCCAGATTCGCGGCCATCGCCGCCTTGGGGCGCACGTCCTCCCAGGTGATGTACTCGATGTTGACCTGGACGCCGGTCGCTTCCTGGAACTTCTTCGAATTCGCGTTCCAGGACTCCTCGTCCGCCTTGATGAAGCCGCTCCAGCGGAGGAGGCGGAGCTGCGCGTCCTTCTCGACCGGGAACATCGGCGCGTACTTCGCGGCGGTGCCCTGCCCGAACGATCGCGTGGCGGCACCCGCGGCGAGGCCCAGGCCCCACTTCATGAACGACCGGCGCAGCGTCATGTCGATTCCTCCGCTGAGGGGCCGCGATTCTTGTGCTCCCCGGAGCGGGATGTCAAAGGGATCACCGCGAAGAGCGCGAAGCTCGCGAAGGTTTCGTTTTGGAAAGACAATCTTCGCGAACTTCGTGCGCTTCGCGGTTCGCTCTTCGCCTTTACCCGCGGCGATCCCGGGGGAGCCAGGTGAGGCTTTCGTCGGTGCTGCCCTGAGGGCGGTATTCGAGGCCGACCGAGCCCGTGTAGCCCAGCTCGTCGAGGTCGGAGAGAAAGGCGGGGATGGGCTGGTTGCCGGTGCCGGGTTGGTGGCGACCCGGGACGTCGGCGATCTGGGCGTGCGCGACGAGAGGGAAATGACGGCGCAGCACGGCGCGGACGTCCTCGCCCATCATTCCTACGTGGTACTGATCGAGCTGCAGGCGGACGTTCGGAGATCCGGCCGCGTCCACCAGATCGGCGGCGATCTCCGCGGTCGACGCGAAGTAACCGGGCATGTCGACGGTATTGATGTTCTCGACCAGCAGCGTGATGCCCGCATCGGCGACGAGCGGCGCGGCTGCGCGCAGGTTCGCGACCGCGGTGCGGCGGGCCTCCTCGCGCGACGTTCCGGCCGGAGGGATCCCCGCGAGCGCATTCAGGCGGCGCGTCCCGAACCGTCGCGCCGCGGCGATCGCCTCCCGTATCGTCTCCAGGAATTCCGACTCGCGGCCGGGCAGGGTGAGCAGGCCGCGCTCTCCCTTCGACCAGTCGCCCGGGCGCGGGTCGAACAGCACCAGCTCGAGGCCCAGCTCACGGAGCGCGCGCTCCACCGCGGCGGGATCCAGCTCGTGGACGAAGAGGATCTCCACCCTGCGGAATCCCGCCTCCGCCGCGGCGCGGAAGCGGTCCAGGACCGGCAACTCCGGCCACAGCATGGTGAGGTTCGCGGCGAAGCGCGGCACGTTCAGCTCCGAGGCTTGTCCACGGTGACGCCCGCCGCCTCCTCCCAGAGGCGCACCAGCGAGGCCATGTCGTTCTCCCCCATGCCGCGGGCGCGGGCCTCGAGGAAGCGCTGCTCGGCGACGGCTCCGAGCAGCAGCGGCACGTTGGCGGCCTTCGCCTCGTCGTGGATGAGCCCCAGGTCCTTGAGGAGCAGCGTCACGCTCGTGGCGGGGCCGAAGTCGCGCGAGATGAAGCGCGGCACGTTGCGCGTCATCATGGTCGAGCCGCCGAACGAGGTGCCGATCACCTCCAGGACGACGCGCGGATCGGCGCCCAGCTTCGCCCCGAACACGGCCGCTTCCGCGACCGCCGCGGTGTGCACGCCCACGAGCAGCTGGTTGATGAGCTTCACCACCTGGCCCGCTCCGGCCGGACCGCAGAGCTTGATGTTCTTGCCGAAGGCCCGGAAGACCGGGAGAGCCCGGTCGAACGCGCGCTGTTCGCCCCCGACCATGACGGTGAGCGTCCCCGCCTGCGCGCCCGCCGGCCCGCCCGAGACAGGCGCGTCGAGGAAGTCGGCGCCGCGCTCGCGGGCGAGCGCGGAGCAGCGGCGGCTCTGCCCCACGCTCACGGTGGAATGGTCGGCGTAGATCTGGCCGGGGCGCGCCCGCTGCAGCATCTCGCGGTACACCTGATCCACGGCGTCGGGCGTGGGCAGCGCGGTAAGGACCACGTCGGTCCGTTCGGCGACCTCCGCCGCGGAACCCGCCGCGCGCGCTCCTTTCGCCGCGAGCTCCTCGACGGGAGGGCGCGAGCGGTTGAAGACGTGCACCTCGAAACCGCCGACG
>JBJMQJ010000318.1:0-12239 GCA_045802765.1 Myxococcales bacterium | reverse complement strand
GTCGCCATGGACATGTTCCTCTTCTACGTCTTCTGGGAAGTGATGCTGCTGCCGATGTACTTCCTGATCGGCATCTGGGGCGGCGCGCGGAAGGAGTACGCCGCGATCAAGTTCTTCCTCTACACGCTGGCCGGGTCGGTGCTGATGCTGCTCGCCATCATCGGCCTGTACTTCAACGGACCCACGGTGCCGGTCGACGGGCAGCTGATGCACACCTTCGACCTGCTCAAGATGGGCGAGTGGGGCCGGGCCGGCGGGTATGCCAGCGCTCCGGCGGTGATGGGGCTCAACTTCACGCGCGTCGCGTGGGTGGCGCTCTTCATCGGGTTCGCGGTGAAGATCCCGATGTTCCCCTTCCACACCTGGCTGCCCGACGCGCACGTCGAGGCGCCCACGCCCATCTCCGTCATCCTGGCCGGCGTGCTCTTGAAGATGGGCATCTACGGCATCCTGCGCGTCAACTACGGGACGCTGCCGCAGGCGACCAAGTGGGCGGCGACGGCGATGGCGGTCTTCGGCACCATCAACATCGTCTACGCGGCGTTCGTCTGCCTGGCGCAGAAGGACCTGAAGCGGATGATCGCGTACTCGTCCGTCTCGCACATGGGCTTCTGCCTGTTGGGCATGAGCAGCTTCACCCAGCAGGGGATCGACGGCGCGGTGCTGAACCTGTGGACCCACGGCCTCATCAGCCCGATGCTCTTCCTCATCGTCGGCGTCATCTACGACCGCGCCCACCACCGCAACATCGAGGGATTCGGCGGCCTGGCGCAGCAGGTGCCGGAGTACGCGGGCCTCCTGGGCCTCGCGTTCTTCGCCTCGCTGGGGCTCCCCGGGCTGTGCGGGTTCGTCAGCGAGTTCACCGTCTTCCTCGGTTCGCTGCCGGTGTACATGACGCTCACCATCATCAGCGCCACGGCGGTGATCATCACGGCGGCGTACTACCTGTGGGCCATCCAGCGCATGATGCTGGGACCGCTCAACGAGAAGTACCGCGCGCTGCCGGACGTGAACTGGCGCGAGCGGCTGACGCTCTATCCCCTCGCTGCCCTCATCATCGTCTTCGGGTTCTATCCCGCGGCGATCATCAACCTCATCGAGCGTTCGCTGGGCACGCTCCTCCAGCCGTTGCAGTAGGAGGCGTCTTGGGCAACCTCGAGTCGCTGCGGTTCTTCTGGCCCGAGAGCGTGCTCACGCTCGCGACGCTCGGCATGTTCATCCAGGACCTGCTCACGCGGCGCAGCGCGCGCCGGGTGGAGGCGCTCACCGTCGGCGCGCTCGCGTGGCTCGCCCTGGCGGCGTTCGCCACCTGGAAGACGCCGGGCGGCACCGTCCCGCTCTTCGGCGGCCTCTTGCTGCACGATCCGATGCGGATGTTCTTCGCCTGGGTGTTCCTCGGCGCGACGTTCCTCACCATCCTCATCGTCCCCTCGAGCAAGCAGATCTCGCCGAACCGGCTGGGGGAGTTCCTCGCTCTGCTCTTCGCGCTGGTGATCGGGCTATATCTGATGGCAAGCGCCACGGACCTCTTGACCATCTATCTCGCGATCGAGATGGTCTCGCTCGTCAGCTACGTGCTCACCGGGTTCCGCCGCGCGGACCGCAAGGCGAACGAGGCCGCGCTCAAGTACGTCATCTACGGCGGCGTGGCGAGCGGCGTGATGCTCTACGGCGTCAGCATGCTCTACGGCCTCTTCGGCACCACGCGGGTGATCGGCGCGGGCGGCATCGGCGCCCAGCTCACGGACGTGAGCAGCCGGCTGTTCGTCGCGCACGCTTTCGGCGGCCAGCCCGCCGCGCAGCTCGCGCTGGTGGTGGCGGTCGTGTTCGTCCTCGCCGGCGTGGGCTACAAGATCGCCAGCGTCCCGTTCCACATGTGGTGCCCCGACGTGTACGAGGGCGCTCCCACCCCGTTCACCGCGTTCTTGAGCGTGGGGCCCAAGGCCGCTGGATTCGCGGTGGCCATCCGCTTCTTCTTCGCCGTCTTCGAGAAGCAGCTTCCCGGCGGCGTCTACGCGCACGTGACCGAGGTCCCCTGGCCGGCGATCATCGGCATCATCAGCGCCGCCACCATGACGCTGGGGAACGTCACGGCGCTGGTGCAGGACAACCTCAAGCGGATGCTGGCGTACAGCTCCATCGCGCACGCCGGATACCTCTTGATGGGTCTGGCGGCGGCGAGCGCGGCGGGCGTGCAGTCGATCCTCGTCTACCTCGTCGTCTACGTCTTCATGAACGTGGGCGCGTTCCTGGTGGTCATCGCGGTGTCGCGCGCCACGGGCGGCGAGACGGTCTCCGACATGCGCGGCCTCGGCGCGCGCGCGCCCATCGCGGCGCTCGCGCTGACCATCTTCCTCTTCAGCCTGACCGGGTTGCCGCCCTTGGCCGGGTTCACCGGCAAGTACCTCATCTTCGCCGCGCTGGTGCAGCAGGGCGGGTTCTGGAACGTGGTCCTGGCGGTGATCGGCGTCTTGAACAGCGCCGTGTCGCTCTTCTATTACGCGCGGATCATCAAGGCGATGTACCTCGACGACTCGCCGGCCGCCGAGCCGATGCAGGTGCCGGCGCTCTACACGGGCGTGCTTGTCGCGCTGTCGATCCCGCTGCTCGTCTTCGGCCTCTACTGGGGGCCGCTGATTCGCTGGGCGGCGAACGC
Organism: Myxococcales bacterium; assembly: GCA_045802765.1. Taxonomy (GTDB): domain Bacteria; phylum Myxococcota; class Myxococcia; order Myxococcales; family 40CM-4-68-19; genus VBKO01. The sequence goes on along the minus strand of JBJMQJ010000318.1, from coordinate 9,583 downwards.
GTTCGGCGGCACTCCGGCGTTGTGAGCTGCGTCACGCTGAACAGGAATTCTTACCGACCGTCCGTTTTCGAACGGGGATTCCGACAGGCTTCGCGATTGACCAGTTTTTCGCAACCTGCCGCAGCCACGCGATTTCCCGCGCCAGTCGGACGCGTGAGCATATGGTATGCGGTTTGCTGCACCGAACATCGGATATGGAGGCACAAGAAGCCACGCGCTGGGTCTGGGCGCGCTCCCCCGGTGGCGTCCGCCTCGAGGTCGCGCCATCGGCGATGGTGAGCCTGCTCGTGCTGGACGACGAGACCCAGCAGCGCCTGCAGCACATGCTGTTCGACATCGCCGATGCGTCCGACCCGCGGTCCTGGCCGCGGGTGCCGCTCATGCTCAAGCTGGGCCGCACGACGGTGCGCTACTCCCTCGACGCTTCCAAGGTGGCGATCGTCATCGACCACGTGGTCACGCCGGAGGAGCGCGCGGGGTAACGGCAGTCGGGGGACACCGTTTCCATGGTGTCCCCTCCACTAGCGCCGGCTGCGCTCTTCCAGCGCGGCGAATCTCTCCGCCGACAGCGCCCTGTCTCCCAGCTTCCGGCCGGGCTGCACCGCTGGTCCGTGATAGTCGCTGCCTGCCGTGACCAGCAGGCCGAGATCGGCCGCCCAGCGCTCGTAGGCCTCCATCTGCGTCGGGACGTGGTCCGGATGCAGCGCCTCGACCGCGTCCAGGCCCGCGTCGGCGCACGTCTTCAGCTCCTGCCGTGACACGCCGTTCGCCCCGGGATGGGCGATGCTCGAGGTCCCGCCTGCGCTGCGGACGAGCGCGACGGCCTCGGCGACCGACAGGCGCCGCCGGTCGACCCACAAAGGGCCCCGCGAGTGCAGGAACCGATCGAACGCGTCCTTGACGCTCGTCGCATGCCCGCAGTCGACCAGCGCGCGCGCCAGGTGCGGCCGTCCCAGGTTCTCGCCGCCGCTCGCCGCGATCACGCGCTCCAGTGTCACCTGGGAGAACCCGGCGGCCTGCGCGCGGGCGACCATGCGCTCCATGCGCTCGCGGCGCTCGGCGAGCATTTCCGCGGCGAGCTGCAGCAGGGCGCCCGAGCACGGGTCGAGGAAATGCCCGAGCACGTGCACCTCGCGTCCGTGCAGCTCGCAGGACAGCTCGATGCCGGGCACCAGCCGGATGCCGCGGCGCGTCGCAGCAGAGGCCGCCTGGGCGATCCCGCTGACGGTGTCGTGGTCGGTGAGAGACAGCACCGTCACGTGGGCCGCGGCCGCTTCGGCGAGCAGCTCTTCGGGCGTGCGTTGTCCATCGCTGTGCAGGGTGTGTGAATGGAGGTCGATCACCGGAGGTACATCTCATAACAGGGGGCAAGTGGGGGACACCATTTCATGGTGTCCCCTCGGCGAGCTGCTTGACGCCCCGGAAGGCCGGGGTTTAACTCCTCGAAGGATGCAGCACGTCCTACAGATCAGCCGGAAGATCGACTACGCGCTCCGCGCCATGATCCACCTCGCCGGGCTCCCGGAGGGGCGGATCGCGCCGCTGCAGGATCTCGCCTCCACGCTGCACCTGCCCCGCGAGTTCCTCGCCAAGATCTTGAAGGTCCTCGCCGGCCGGGGACTCGTGCGCAGCGCGCGCGGCGCCCACGGCGGGTACCAACTGGCCCGGCCGCCCCGCGACATCTCCTTCCTCGAGGTCATCGAGGCCGTCGAGGGCCCTGTGCAGCTCAACGTGTGCCTCGATCACAAGGACCGCTGCGACGTCAGCAGCAGCTGCACCATGTACCACGTGTGGAAGGCGGGCCAGGACCGCATGCTCGAGGTCTACCGCCGCACCACCATGGCCGAGCTGGCATCGCCGACCGAGCCCCGCCCGGTCGTGCTCGGCGTGTCCGCCCGGTAGAGCCCGGGGACACCATACGCAACTCCGTGCCAAGCACGGCACTCGCCCGGTCGATTGGCATGGAGTTGCGTATGGTGTCCCCGTTCAAGGTGCCGTGAAGCGCGCCAGGGCCAGCTCCAGCGCCTCCCGGTGGGCAGGCCAGGACACCGCGGCCCGGGCCGAGTCGGGAGGGACCCAGGAGAAACCCTCGTGCTCGTCCGAGAGCTGGACCGCGCGGCCCGGCGGCGGCACGCGGAGGAGGAAGGCGTGCTCGCGGAAGTGCTTGCCTCCAGAGGACAGGTAGTCGTGGACGTAGCCGAGATCGAACAGGTCGCCGGTTAGCCCGGTTTCCTCCTCGGCCTCGCGCGCCGCGGCGGCGGCGATGGGCTCGCCCTCCTCCGCCTTCCCCGTCACCGGGTGGAAGCCGCCTCCGCGGCGCGGCGGGCGCTGCAGCAGGAGGACTTCGGTCCCCGACCCCCCTTGTCGAACGATCCACACCAGGGCTTTCCAACGGAGGCGCGGCACCAGGTCCCATCTTACCCTCTCCCATGGTAAGGATGCGCCGCTTTTCGACCGCGCTTTCAAGCCCCGGGAACGAGAGGCTCCATGGAGACGCTGCAGCTGGACCTTCCCGGAGACGACCCGCGCCTCGGCCTCTGCACGATGGCCCGCGGGCTGATCGGGTCCGAGATCCTGCGCATCGGCTCCGAGATCCGCGCCGCGCAGGCGCGCGGCGACAAGATCTGCAATCTGACCGTGGGAGATTTTTCCTCGAAGGAATTCCCCATCCCGGCCGCGCTGCGCGAGGGGGTGCTGCGGGCGCTCGCCGCCGGAGAGACGAACTATCCGCCCTCCGACGGCGTGCTGCGGCTGCGCGAGGCGGTCCGCGAGTTCTACCGGACCCGCCTCGGCCTGGAGGTGCCGCTCGAGGCGACCGTCATCGCCGGCGGGTCGCGGCCAGTCATCTTCGCAATCTACAGCACGCTGGTCGAGCCCGGCGACGTCGTCGTCTATCCGGTCCCGAGCTGGAACAACAACCATTACTGCCACCTGGTGGGGGCGCGCGGCGTCGCGCTGACCACGCGCTTCGAGGAAGGCTTCCTCCCCACCGCGGCGGCGCTGCGGCCGCACCTGCGCAGCGCGCGACTGATCGCGCTCAACACGCCGCTCAATCCGGCGGGCACGGTGCTGCGGGAGGAGGAGCTGCGCCGCATCGCCGAGTCGGTCGTGGCCGAGAACCGCCGGCGCGAGCAGACCGGCGAGAAGCCGCTGTACCTTCTCTACGACCAGGTCTACTGGATGCTGACCTTCGGGAAGGCGCGGCACGAGACGCCGGTGCACCTCGTCCCCGAGTCGGCGCCGTACGTGATCTTCGTGGACGGGATCTCCAAGGCCTTCGCCGCTACGGGCCTGCGGGTGGGCTGGGGAGTGGGGCCGCCCGCGGTCATCTCGGCCATCCGCGACTTCCTCGGGCACGTCGGCGCCTGGGCGCCGCGGGCCGAGCAGGTGGCGACCGCCGAGGTGCTGCGAGACGCCGCCGCGGTGGATGCCTACGGCCGCGAGTTCCGCGCGCAGCTCGAGGCCCGCCTCGATCGGCTGCACCAGGGTTTCTCCGCCATGCGCGGCGCGGGATTGCCGGTGCGCGACATCTCCCCCCAAGGCGCCATCTATCTGTCCGTCCAATTCGATCTGATCGGCCGGCGCGGTTTCCGCACCAACGACGACGTCCGCAGCTACCTGCTGCGCGAGGCCGGGTTCGCCGTCGTGCCCTTCCAGGCATTCGGCCTTGCGGGCGAGACAGGTTGGTTCCGGCTGAGCGTGGGGGCCGTGTCGCTGCGCGACATCGACGAAGCCCTGCCGCGGGTCGAGGCCGCCTTGCGCCAGTCGCTGCCCATCGGGCAGCGCTGAGCTGTTCACGGCGCGGCAGCGCCGTGCGCCCCCGGACCCACAAACCGCCACATTTCCCCAGGAGATTCGCGAGTGAATGGCACTTCGGCAAGGGGCCCGGTGTGAAATCGGATGGACCCTCAACCGGAGGCAAACGATGAAGCGCGTACTTTCCCTGATCGCTACCCTGGCCCTCGCCGCGTGCGGCGGCGGCGGCGCGCAGCTTGCGCTGAGCGGCCGCGCCGGCAGCACCGCGGCCGCCGCGGCGGCGGCCTCGCCGACCGCGCTCACGCTCTCGAACGGCATCACCGTGGACCGCGTGCGCGTCGCCCTGCGCGAGGTGGAGCTGGAGCACGCCAGCGCGACCCCCGACGACCTGAAGGATCTGCAGGAGTTCGAGGCCGGGCCGTTCGTCCTCGATCTCTCCGCTGCCTCGCTGAGCGGAACGGTGCAGCAGGTCACGGTGAAGGAAGTCCCGGCGGGCACGTACCGCGAGATCAAGTTCAAGATCCATCCGCCGAGCACGAGCGACTCGACCAACGCGGCGGTGCAGGCGATGGCCACGGTGCAGGGCGGCCCCGCCTCGATCATCGTCGAGGGGCAGGTCGACGGCAGCCCGTACGTGTTCGTCTCGGGGCTCGACGCCGCCCAGAAGTACGAAGGCACCTTCAACCTCGCCTCCGGCGACCAGAACATGACGCTCAACGTCGACCCGTCGACCTGGTTCGGCGGCTCGGGCGCGGCCCGTCTGGACCCGCGCTCCGGGAGCAACAAGTCGGCCATCGAGAACAACATCCAGAATTCGATGAAGCTCTTCGAGGACGACGACCACAACGGCCAGGACGATTCGACACAGCACTGAGTCGGAAGCGAGCAGGACAAAAGGCGCGGCGACCCCATCCGGGCGCCGCGCCTTGTTTCAATCCAGGACGGTTGTCCCCGGCGTAGACGCGACTCCACCGGGTCGCGTTATGCTCGTTTGCATGCCGAAGGACGCGCCGGAGCGCAAGGGGCTGGGAATGCCCGCGGGAGGCGCGCGCCGCGTCCCGCGGCAGGAAGAGGTCCGCGTCCTGACGCCGCGGCAGATCTACGACCACCTCGACCGCTACGTCATCGGCCAGGCGGGGGCGAAGCGCGCGGTCGCCACCGCCGCGCACCAGCACCTCAAGCGCATCGAGCAGCGCCGGTCGGGCGCGAAGACGCTCCTGCGCAAAACGAACCTGCTCCTGATGGGACCGACCGGCTCCGGCAAGACGCACATCGCCCGCAACCTGGCCGAGCTGCTCGAGGTGCCCTTCACCGTCGTCGACGCCACTGAATATACCGAGGCCGGTTATTACGGGAAGGACGTCGAGGTGATGGTGGCCGAGCTGCTCTTCAAGAGCGGCCACTCCATCGACGCGACCGAGCGCGGGATCATCTTCATCGACGAGATCGACAAGATCGCGCGGCGCAGCGGCTCGTCGCGCACCGGCGCGGGCAGCCGCGACATCGGCGGCGAGGGAGTGCAGCAGGCGCTCCTCAAGCTCCTCGAGGGCCGCGAGATCTTCGTCCCGCTCAACGTGACGCAGCACTGGAACAAGCACGACTTCGTGCAGGTGGACACGAGCGACATCCTCTTCATCTGCGCCGGGACCTTCACCGACCTGCACCAGGCGCAGGTCGACAAGCAGATGGGATTCGGGGCCGACGGCCGGCGCCAGGGCGGCAGCCGGCTCCGCGTCAAGGAGCTGGTCGAGTACGGCATGCTGGCGGAGCTCTTGGGGCGCATCCCGGTGCAGGTGCAGCTCAGCGAGCTGTCCGCGAGCGAGCTGTACGAGGTCCTGACCGCTCCGCCCGACTCGCTGGTGAAGGAGTACCGCGAGGCCTTGAAGCTCGACGGCGTCGAGCTGGATCTCGAGGAGGATGCCCTGCGCGCGGTGGTCCAGTATGCGGTCGAGAAGCGGCTGGGCGCGCGCGGGCTACGGAGCATCCTCGAGGAGGTGCTGGCCGACGTGCTCTTCGAGGCGCCGGAGCGCCGCGGCGAGACCGTCGCGATCGACCGCGCGTTCTGCGAGAGGCGCCTCTCGAAGCTCGACGGCGCGGCGCTGCGCGAGGAGTAGCTGCGCGCGTGCGCATCGGCTCCCCCAGAATGAACTTGCCGGACGGAGGGTCCGTCCCGCATGCGCCTCGCCCTGGCTTGTCTCGCAGCCGCAGCCCTCGCCTGCTCGCGGAACGACGCTCTCCCGCCCGCTGACCTGTCGACCGGGCTGCCGGACGGCGGCGGGCAACCCGGGCAGCCGGACGGGGGTGGGTGGATCGTCGAGTCGGAAGAGGACTTCGAGTCCGCGGACCTCGGTTCGCCCGAGTGGCAGCCGGATCCGGTGCCCGACGATGGGCCGTTCTCCGACCAGGGCGCGCTCTTCCGCAAGCAGCGCGTCGTGCAGCCGCAGGGGTGGCGCATCTCCTCGCCGTTCGGTCGCGGCGGCTGGCTGACCCTCGAGTCGTACACACGAACGCGCGCATCTCCGTTCTCCAGCCACGCGTCGATCGCCGTCGATCCCGCCGACCCGGCGAACCGCGTCCTGCGCATCGCTTCGCCCGCGCACACCGACGGCACCGTGGTCCGCCCGACCCGGCCGCTGCCGGAGCGATACCGCGTGTCGCTGCGCGTCGGATTCGCGAACTTCGGCGACGGACGCCCCGGCCTCAACGGATACGGCGGCGGCGAGAGGGCGGAGCCGTGGTCGGACGCGGATGCGACCGCGCAGAACGGATTCTACTGGTTGACCGTCCTCGACTCGGTGCCCAGGCCGCACAACAACACCTGGATCCACCACCACCGGAAGGTGGTCATCGACAGCGACAACAACGTGCCGCCCTGGATGCAGATCTTCGACGGGCAGCGCTTCGTGGTGAGCGGCGAGCGCCCCATCATGATGTTCGCGGTCGACGGCAAGGCCGAAGGGACCGAGCTCACGGGGAAGCCGTTCATCTCGTACTCGGCGGGCGCGTGGCAGCCGTCCGGAGAGATCCGCGCGGTCGATTCGTACCTGCCCGGCGAATGGTACCGCGTCTCCATCGAGCGCAGCGAGGGACGCTTCACGATGGAGATCTCGGGGCGGTTCCGCTACGGCGGGCAGACCACGTACCGGTCCTCGATCGACGCCGCGGCGAATTGCGTCTGGCACTTCAACCGCGGCGCGGCCGAGGACGCCACGCGCTGCGTGGACGAGGGCCACCTGCCGTCGCTGGACGCCTCGTTTCCCAACTGGCCCGGCGGGGCGAGCTGGCCCGACTGGTTCATGTTCGGCGACCCGCACACCAACTACTACGAGGGGGACGTCCTCTACGACGACGTCCGCCTCGAAGCGTGGCGCTAACGCTCGCCGACGATCTTCCCGTTGACGTCGATGTTGTCGATGATCGCGGACCCGGAGAAGTCGGGCGCCGTGTCCTGTCCCTCGTCGAAGATGATGGAGATGCTCCTCACCGTGCTGGTGGGGGCGATCGGCGGAAACGCCTGCGCCGGGTTCGAGGGTACCCAACGCAGCCGCCTCCACCCTGGGCTGGAGGCCGTTACCGTCCCCGAGCTGCATCCGACGAAGTGCGTCACGCCATCCTCGGTCACGACGTTGAATCGGGGCGCGCCACCGCCGCAGTGCGAGCCGGCGCGGATATCGTAGCCGAGCTCGGTGAGCTTCATGCCCCGGACGGTCTTGAGGTCGGCGCCCGCGGCGGCGAAGTTCCCCGTCGGGCCCGTCTTCACCAGGAGGAGGCCCGCGTTTTCTCTGTCGCTCTTGTCGCCGGTGGGGCAGGCAGCGTCGGTGAACGGCGTGGTTGTCTTACCGTCCGACGAAATTTTTTGATCGGTCGGACAGCCGATTCCATTGATCCAGCGAGCGGCCACCAAGTCGGTGTCCTTGGGGTCGAAGGTCCCAGGATCGACGGTATCGAAGTTGTGGGCAAACGATCCGAACGCCACTGACGAGATCAGCAATGCGGACCAGGCAGTCGCTTTCATGGAAACCCCCGATGCATTGGATTTGCCGGATTTTCGACAAACCGACCCAATCTAATAAGGGACTTGCGTATTGCGAGCGCGACAAACGGCGCATGGCGGCGCGCGGAAAAAGCGATTGATCTCGCGGGCGCCCGTCGGGCAGCTCGGTCCGCATGTTCGCGCCGCGGCTACGACGCGCTCATCTCTTTCCCAGCCGCTTGCGCACCGTCTCGGCCTCGTCCTGCAGGCCGCCCTCGCGCAGCCGGGTGATGAGGTTCGTCTTCGAGGCGGTCTGCACCGCGTACGATTCCTTCAAATCGAGCTTTGCCACCGCGGTATCGCGCTCCACTCGCTTGAGGTGCGGCCGTACCAGCGCAACCAGGCTCGCCACGGCCCACACCATGAGGAATCCCTTCGAGGTGCCCAGGAGCGCGCCCCCGACGCGATTCAAGCTCCCGCTGACGCCGCCTCCCAATTGCTGGTGGACGACGCGGCCGGTCACCTTGGCGACCACCTCGGCAACGATGAAGAAGAGGAAGGCGAGCGCGGCGGTGGCGACCGCCGGCGAGATGCGCAGATCGGCGCCGAACGCCTCGCCGAAGGGAGGAGCGGCCAGCCGCGCGAGCAGGATGCCGCCCGCGAAGCCGAGCAGCCCGAAGAACTGCCGGACGAATCCGCGGAACGCCCCCCACACGGCGAAGGCGATCAGGAGCGCCACGCAGAAGACGTCGAAGGGCATCCTCAGCCTCGCCGCGCTGGCCGCGTTCCACACCAGCCGCGAACAAAACGCGCAGCCGCCGAGTACGGCGGCTAGCGGATGGTCATGTCGTTCTTGATCAGCTTCCCGGCCTCGTCCCGCTTGGCCTTGTAGTTGGGGTTGTTCGGCTCGTACGTGAGCGCCATCTTGAAATTCCGTTCGGCCGCGGCGAAGCGCTGCGCGGCCATGTCCGCGAGGCCGGCCAGGAAGAACTTGCGCCCCTGCGGCGTGGTGCCGATCTCCTGCTCCTTGTCCTTCTTCATCTCCTGCTCGCTGGCCTCGACGAAGCGCAGCTTCTTCTGCCGCTCGGGGCCGCTGACGTCGGCCAGGTACTTGGCGCGCTTCACGTCGTCGCGCAGGCAGACGTACGCCTCGTTGATGCGCTTGTAGATGCGCCCGATCGACTCCTTCAGGTCGGCGTTGGGCAGCCGGTAGAAGCGGTCGGGATGGTAGGCGCGCGACTCGCGGTAGTACGCGGACTTGATCTCGCTCACGGCGACGTTCTGGCCGATCTTGAGGATCTGGAAGTAGTCCAGCTCGTCCAGCACCTGCGCCAGCGCCGCCGCCTCGATCTCGAACGTCTCGTCCATGTGGCTGGGCGCGCCCTTAGGCCGCCGCCCCGCGGGCGAGCTGGGTGGCCGCGGTCTTGGCCTGCGCCGCCCGGATCATCTCCTCGGTCAAGCCGGAGGAGAGGCGGATGGTGGTGGTCGTCTTCTGGCCCGTCTCCACGTCGGCGGCGGTGACGTGCACGATGCCGTTGGTGTCGATCTCGAAGGTCACCTCGATGCGTACCTCGCCGCGGTAGGCGATGCGGAAGCCGCTGAACTCGAACTCGCCGAGGAGCTCGCACTCCGCGGCCTTGTTCGACTCGCCCTGGTAGATGCGGATCTTGACCTTGTCCTGCCCGTCCCGGTTGGTGGTGTACGCCTTGGAGCGCTCAATGGGGATGGGCGTGTTCTTTTCGATGATCTTGTCCGTGTACCCGCCCACGGTCCCGACGCGAAGCGTAAGCGGGGTGACGTCGAGCAGGTAATGCTCGCCCTTGGCATCGAGCAGCGAGTTGGCCTGGATGGAGG
>JBJMQJ010000317.1:0-11390 GCA_045802765.1 Myxococcales bacterium | reverse complement strand
CCCTGACGGAGCCCCGGGACCGATTGCCTGCCGGCCCATCCCGCTCGAAGACCTGTCGCTTGATGGCGTCAGGGATGTGACGCGAAGGCGATGCATCGGCGTTTTCGGCCGGAGCCTTGTTTTGCGACTTCCGACCCGTGGCGAATCGCACCATCATGACGCGCTCGATCAGCACGTCGAGCGCCTTCTCGAAGCTTCGCCACGGGTCCGTCGGGAACGCGATGGCGAAGCAGAGCCTGGGCCTGGCGGAACTTGTCATTGATTTCCGCACCAACTCCCGCGTAGCCGAACGAAGATCCTCGGAGCTGAGTGACTCGACAATGACTCGTGAGTTCATCATCTGCGCGGTGTAGCACGCCGTTTTTCGGACCTCTCCGGACGCCGCATGCAAGCGCGGCGCGGCGGCGGGACCCGCGGGGAGAACGTCCGCCAGAGCGTTGCTCTGCGCGCGTCTGCCGCGGCTTGGTGGGCGTTTTCCGATGGAATGGGTCGCACCGTGGTCGATCAGGTATCCGCCCCGGGGCGGGACGCAGTGCGTTATCGGAAGTCTGTGCGGCTCCGAGGAAGTCTTGGCTGACTTCGGCGAAGCAGCCAGGAAGCGGCGTTAACGGAATCGCCCTCGCGCCGCTTGTCCCCGCACGGGCGGTCCCCTCAAGCCAATTCGACCATTGTGGCGACCGCGGCGCGCGACACGTAGATGCGCTTCGTGTTGGTCTTCTGCGCGTCGAGCGGCACGAGGAAGAAGCCTTGCGGGGGATCCGCTCCGTCGCGGTGGCCTTCGATGCTGCGGCCGTCGGAGAAGGTCACGCGGACCTTGCCGCCGTCGGGAGCGGTGGGGGGCTCGCCCGGCGCGAGCATGAAGAAGATCGCCTTCACCTCGGCGTGCGGCACCAGCTCCGTCGAGCCGCCGCCCTGCGGCTGCAGCGCGAACTGCGGCTTGGCCAGGTCCAGATCGGTGACGCTTCCGCGGCGCGTCCGGCCACCGCGAGTGTGAATCGCGACGCGGTGCTCGCCCGCGACCACCGCGTCGCCGCGCGCCGTGCTGCCGGACGCCATCGGCGGGGCATCGTCGTTCACGGGCGCCGGGAGGTCGGGGTGGTCGTGCGGGTTGAGCAGCACCACGGATTCGCCGTCGGCCATCGGCAGGAGCGTCGGATCCATGATCGGCTGCAGCGCGGGATCGAGGTCGCCGGGCGGATGCAGGAAGGAGATGGTCGCCTCGGAAGGCGCGTCGTTCGCCGCCTCGTCGACTGGCCGGAGCAAGGTGCTCGCTTCGCGGTCGTCCACGACCGGCCGCAGGAGCATCGCCGCCTCGTCGTCAGCGACCGCTTGCGGCGCGGGCCATTCCTGCGTGGGCTCCGCCGCGGGAATCTCCGCCCAGTGCTCCACGGTGGTTGCGGCCGCCGCGCCGGTCGCATCCCAGTCGCCGACGGGCTGTGCCGCCGCGGCCCACGGCGAGGCGTCCTTCGATTCCTGCCAGGTCTCCGGTTCGCTGGCGGAAACCGTGACCGCGTCGGCCGCGGCGGTGACCGGCGCGAATCCCGCGTCGTGTGCATGAGGCGCCCAGGCGGGCGCGACCGCGGGTTGCGGAGCGGGAGGGGCCATGGTCCAGCCGGGGTCTCGCGCCTGGAGCGGGGCTGTTGGTTCGGACACGGCACCGGCCATGGCGCGAGGGTCGCCGAGCCGCGCCGGCAGCGGCAACCCATGTGCGCGCAACGGCCCGGGCAGCCCCTCCGACCAGTCGCCAGCGAGCGGATCGGGCCTGGGCGCTGCGTCGGTCCGGTCGGGCGAGGGCGACGGTTGCTCGGGCAGGGGCTCTGCTCGGACGTCGGACATGCGTATGCGCGCTCCCGTTCGCCCTCCAGCATAGCAGACAGACCCGTGCTCCCAGCCAGAATCCGGCCGCCGCTGCGGGATTTACACACACCCACCCAGGCGTTAGACCTGCGCGGTGGCCGCTCTGGTCCAGATCGGTGGGAAGCCCTCGGGCGCGAGGCCGCACAGGCCGCCGCCGGAGGCTTTCCTGCCCACCAATCTGGCCGAGTCGCGCGCGCGCGGTTGGGATCAGCTCGACATCGTCCTCGTGAACGGCGACGCCTACGTCGACCACCCCACCTTCGGAGTGCCGCTCCTCGGCCGGGTGCTCGCGGCGCGAGGCTTCAAGGTGGGCATCGTCGCCCAGCCGCGATGGGACGAGGCGAGCTTCGCCGAGGATTTCTCCGCCTGCGGCCGGCCCCGCCTCTTCTTCGGCGTGTCGAGCGGCAACATGGACTCGATGGTCAATCACTACACCGCGGCGAAGAAGCGCCGCGCGAGCGACGCGTATACGCCGGGAGCCGCGCCCGGGCGGCGTCCGGACTACGCGACGGCCGTGTACGCGCGCCGCCTGAAGAAATTGTTTCCTGACGTGCCGGTGGTGATCGGCGGTGTCGAGGCTTCCCTGCGGCGGCTCGCGCATTACGACTACTGGAGCGACCGCGTCCGGCGCTCGATCCTCGCCGACTGCCCGGCCGATCTCCTCGTCTACGGCATGGGCGAGGTCCCGCTGCTGGAGGTGGCCCGCCGCCTGGCCTCGGGCGAGGACATCTGCGGGCTCACCGACGTGCGCGGCACCGCGGTCCGTTTCCGCGACGACCCAGAACGGTCCTGGCGCGCGCTCCTGGGCGAGCGCGATCGCGAGGAGATCTGGCTCCCGACCTACGAGGAGATCTGCGCCGACAAGAAGGTCTACGCGGAGTTCTCGCGCCTCTACCATCTCGAGCACAACCCGGACAATGCGCGCATCCTCGTGCAGAAGCATGGCGGGCAGGTCGTCTACGTGAACCCGCCCGCGCAGCCGCCCACGACGGAGCTGGTCGACTGGGAGTACGAGCTGCCGTTCACCCGGCTGCCGCATCCCATGTACGGAGAGGCGAAGATCCCGGCGTGGGAGCAGATCCGCTTCAGCGTGACGATCATGCGCGGCTGCGCCGCGGGCTGCGCGTTCTGCTGCATCACCGAGCACCAGGGCCGCGACGTGGTTTCCCGCAGCGAGGCCAGCGTGCTGCGCGAGATCGAGTCGCTCCAGGACGTCCCGGGCTGGACGGGCGTCGTCTCGGACATCGGCGGCGCGACGGCGAACATGTGGCACATGGTCTGTACCGACGACGACTGGCACCGCGAGTGCCGCCGCGCCTCGTGCGTGTACCCGAGCGTGTGCCCCAAGTTCGGCACCGATCATGGCCCGCTCATCGAGCTGATGCGCAAGGCGCGCGCGCTCCCTGGCGTGAAGCGGGCGTTCGTCGCCAGCGGCGTGCGTTACGATCTCGCCTTCGCCGACGAGAAGCGCGGCGACGAGTACATCCGCGAGCTGGTGGCGAACCACGTCGGAGGCCACCTGAAGATCGCGCCGGAGCACATCTCCCCGGGGGTCGTCCGGGTGATGAAGAAGCCGGGCAAGGAGCAGTTCGTCCGCTTCAAGGAGCTGTTCGAGAAGTACTCCGGCGAGGCGGGCAAGGAGCAGTACCTCGTGCCCTACTTCATCTCCGGACATCCCGGCTGCGAGGTGAAGGACATGGTGGAGCTGTCCGACTACCTCGAAGAGAACGGCTGGCGTCCGCAGCAGGTCCAGGACTTCACGCCCACGCCGATGACGCTCGCGACCGACATGTACTACTCGGGCTATCACCCGAACACGGGCAAGCCGGTGCACGTGCCGGCGGGCGCCGACGAGAAGGCGATGCAGCGCGCGCTCCTCCAGCCGCATCTGCCGCAGTACCGCGCCGCCGCCGCCAAGGCGCGTCGCATCGCGGGCGCGGGCGCGCGTCCGCGACGGAAGAACGTCCCGCGGCGGACCCCAGAGGTGGGCCCGAGCGATTCGTTCGAGAGTTGAGGCTCATTCCTTAGGTTGGGCGCGGTCGACCAATGCCGCGATGTCCACGCCGCGGGGCAGCGTGCCCAGCGTGCGTCCCCAGTCGCCTGCCAGACGCGAGGCGCAGAACGCGTCGGCGACGGCCGGCGCGCCGTGCAGCGCGAGCAACGTTCCCTGAAGCGCGAGCGCCAGCGCCTCGACGAGGCGGCGGGCCTGCGACTCCTCCGCGCGGGCGAGGAGCGCCTCGGCCGAGTCGAGGTGCGCGTCGAGGCGCCGATCCGCGCCGCGCGCCTGGCGAAGCTCGGCGAGCAGCGCTTCCAGCGCGGCAGGTTCCTTGGCCAGCGCGCGGAGCACGTCGAGGCAGATGACGTTCCCGGAGCCTTCCCAGATGGAGTTGAGCGGCGCTTCGCGGTACAGGCGCGGAAGGCCGCTCTCTTCGACGTATCCGTTCCCGCCCAGGCACTCCAGCGCCTCGCCCACTCCAGCGGGGGCGCGTTTGCAGACCCAGTACTTGCTCACCGCGGTGGCGATGCGGCGGAAGGTGGATTCCTCCGGCCGATCGTAGGCGCGCGCCAGGCGCATCGCGACCAGCAGGGCCGCCTCCGCCTCGACGCACAGATCGGCGAGCACGTTGCGCATCAGCGGCTGCTCCACGAGCCGCTTCCCGAACGCGCTGCGATGCGCGCAGTGGTGCGCCGCCTGCCACTGCGCCTGCCGCAGCACCCCGGCCGCGCCGATGACGCAGTCGAGCCGCGTGTGGTTCACCATTTCCAGGATGGTCGGGACGCCGCGCCCCTCCTCGCCGACGAGCTGCGCCCAGGCGGCGTCGAGCTCCACCTCGCTGGAGGCGTTGGAGCGGTTGCCCAGCTTGTCCTTGAGGCGCTGCAGGAAGAAGCGGTTGCGCGCGCCGTCGGGGGTCCAGCGGGGCAAGAGGAAGCAGGAAAGGCCACGCGGCGCCTGCGCCAGCACCAGGAACGCATCGCTCATCGGCGCGGAGCAGAACCACTTGTGCCCGGTGAGGCGCCACCCCTCTCCGTCGCGCACCGCGCGGGTGGTGTTGGCGCGCACGTCGGAGCCGCCCTGCTTCTCCGTCATGGCCATGCCGATGAGCGCGCCGGACTTCCGCGCCGCGGGCAGCGGGCGCGCATCGTAGGTCCGGGTGGCGATGCGCGGCTCCCACTCGCGGGCGAGATCCGGCTGCCGCCGGAGCGCCGGGACGGCGGAATAGGTCATCGAGATCGGACATCCGTGGCCCTGCTCGCATTCGGACTGGACGAACATCATCGCGGCCCGCGCCACGTGGGCGCCGGCGCGTTCCTCCTCCCACGGCAAGCAGTGGATGCCGTGCGCCACCGCCACGCGCATCAGCTCGTGCCACGCCGGATGGAAGTCCACTTCGTCGACGCGGTTGCCGTACCGGTCGTGGGTACGCAGCCGCGGAGGGTTCTCGTTGGCCTGCGCCGCCCAGGCCTGCGCGGCGCGAGACCCGGCGAGCTGCCCCAGCTCGAGGAGCTGCGCCGTCGCCCAGGCGGCGCCCTCGCGCTCGACCGCTTCCCGCAGCGCGAGGTCGGCGGCGAAGAGGTTCACCTCCAGCGGCGGAGGCTGGTTCACGACCTCGTGAGTGGCCACGGGCGCACTGTATCCCACGACTCTCTATGGAACCGTTTTCGGCGCGCGCGTCGGCAGCTTCTCCTCGAGCTCCTCGATGCTGCGCGGCCAGTCGGACTTGAGGAGCCGCGACAGCGAGCGGTCGGAGAGGATGCGCCCCTCGGTCTGGCAGCGCGGGCAGTAGTTGGTCTCGTTGTCCGCGTAGGCGATGCGCTGCACGGCCGTGCCGCAGACCGGGCACGGCTTGCGGTACCGGCCGTGCACCGCCATCCCTTCGCGGAACGCGGTGACCTTCTCCGGGAAACCGGCGCCCGTCTCGGACCGCAGCCGCTCGATCCATTCGCGCAGCACCTCCTGCGTCGCGCCGTGCAGGCGCGCGATCTCCTCATCGGACAGCTTGTGCGTGGTCTGGACGGGCGAGAGCCGGGCGCGGTGGAGGATCTCGTCGGAGTAGGCGTTGCCGACGCCGCTGAACAGGCGCGGATCGGTCAGCGACCGCTTGAGCGTGTGGTTCTCGCGCAAGAGCGCCTCCCGGAACGCGGCGAGAGGCGCGTCGAGCACCTCGATGCCGCCGCGATCCATCTCGCGAACGGCCTGGGCGCCGCGCACGAAATGCAAGGAGGCGCGCTTCTTCGTGGCCGCCTCGGTGAGGATCAGCGTGCCGTAGGGGAAGTCGATCGCGGCGAGCCCGACCTTTCCCGGGACTCTGGCGCCGCGGTCCAGCCACTTCAGCCGGCCGGCGATCATGAGATGGAGCACGAGGAAGAGATCGCCTTCCAGCTCGAGCGCGATGCGCTTGCCGATCCGGTGGATGCGCACCACCTGCTTTCCCACCGCCTCCGAGATGGGCGGATCGAAGGTGCGCAGCACGAAGGGGGAGGCGAGGCGGACGGCGTGGATCGGCTGGCGCAGGACGCGCGGCTCGAGCGCCTCGATGTAGGCGGTGATGTCCGGCAGCTCAGGCACGCAGCTCGACCAGCTCGAAGACGTACCCGTCCGGATCCTCGAAATCGCGCGAGCGGCCCCCGGGGATGTCCTGGGCGGCGCCGAGAGGGCGCGCGCCGTTGCGCTCGACCAGCCCGCCCATGTCCTCCAGCGAGGTCACGCGGATCCCCAGGACCGGGCCGCCCCGGTCGTAGCCGCGGCGCTCGAGGGCGGGCGGATGGAAGACGGCGTGCAAGGCGAGGTGGATGCCCGCGCGCAGCTCCAGCTCGACCCAGGTGGGCGTGGCGGACCGCTCTTGCAAGCCGATGATGTCGCGCCAGAAGCGGCGGGACCGTTCCACGTCGGGAACTTGCAGGGTCACCCAGGTGAGCTCGTTCACGGCGCGGCAATGTAGCTTGAGCGCGCGGTGGTTGCATCGGTACCGGCGCTCATGGCATCGGAAGCGCCCATGAAGCTGGTCATCGGCGGGGCGAACGGGCTGATCGGCTCGGAGCTTGCGCGGACGCTGCGCGGGCGCGGAGACGAGGTCGTGGCGCTGGTGCGCAAGCCGCGCGCGGCCGGCGACGTGATGTGGGACGGCCGGAGCCTGCCGCCCGGGGTGCTGGATCGGGCGGACGCCGCGGTGAATCTCTCCGGCGCCAACATCGGCGCCCGGCGGTGGAGCGACGCGTACAAGAAGGAGATCGTGGATAGCCGCGTCGATTCGACGCGCGCGTTCGTGGACGCGATGCGGGCCGCCCGATCGAGGCCTCGGGTATTCGTCAACGCCAGCGCGGTGGGAGCGTACGGCGGGCGAGGCGACGAGGAGCTGACCGAAGAGTCCACGCGCGGCGCCGATTTCCTCGCCGTGGTCTGCAAGCAGAGCGAGGCGGAAGCGCTGCGCGCCGACGAGATCGGGGTGCGGACGGTCCTCTTGCGCACCGGCGTGGTGCTGGCGCGCCAGGGCGGCGCGCTCAAGCAGATGCTGCCGCCCTTCAAGGCGTTCGTGGGCGGGCCGATCGGGAACGGCAAGCAGTGGTTCCCGTGGATCCATCTCGGCGACGAGGTGGGGCTCATCCTCTGGGCGCTCGACGGGACGGTGCGCGGGCCGCTCAACGCAGTGGCGCCGGATCCGGTTCGGATGAAGGACTTCGCGCGGGCGCTGGGCGCTGCGCTGCGCCGGCCGGCGCTGTTTCCCGTGCCGGCTCTGGTGCTGCGGCTCGGCCTGGGCGAGATGGCCGAAGTGCTGCTGGAAGGGCAGCGCGCGGTGCCGCGCAAGGCGCTCGACGAAGGGTACCGGTTCCGCTTTCCCGAGCTCAAAGGAGCGCTCGCGGACCTCATCGGCGCGCCCGGCGGAACGGCTTGACGGGGGTCCGTGGCATGGTGTTCCTACGCCATGCCCGCGGACTTCACGCATCTGCACCTGCACACCCTCTACAGCCTGCTCGACGGCGCCATCCGGCTACCCGACCTGATGGAGTCGTGCGCCCGGACGGGCATGAAGTCGGTGGCGGTGACCGACCACGGCAACATGTTCGGCGTGGTCAACTTCTATCAGGAGGCGAAGAAGGCAGGGGTGAAGCCCATCATCGGCTTCGAGGCGTACGTCGCGGGCGAGAAGGGGATGGGCGACAAGAGCCAGCGCGTCGGGAACCACCTGGTGCTCCTGGCGATGAACGAGGCGGGCTACCGCAACCTCCGCTACCTCAGCACCAAGGCGTTCCAGGATGGCTTCTATTACGACCCGCGCGTCGACAAGCCGCTCCTGCGCGCCCACAACGAGGGAATCATCGCGCTCACGGCGTGCATGGCCGGCGCGGTGCCCAAGGCCATCCGCCGCGGCGACATGGACGAGGCGCGGCGGGAGACGCGCGAGCTGAAGGAGATCTTCGGCGACCGGCTGTACCTCGAGGTGCAGTCCAACGCTTTGAAGGAGCAGCTCCCGGTCAACCACGGCCTTTGCGAATTATCGAAGGATTTGGAAATCCCGCTCGTCGCCACCGCGGACAGCCACTACGTCAAGCGCGAGGACGCCAAGGCGCACGAGGTGCTGATGGCCATCGCCTCGGGCCGCACCTTCGACGATCCGCGGCGGCTCCGGCACGAGACGGAGGAGCTGTACATCAAAGGGCCGGAGGAGATGGCTTCCGCGGCGGAGGCGACCACCGGCGTCGGCGCCGAATGGCGCGAGGCGGTGAACAACTCGTCGCTCATCGCGCAGCGCTGCAACGTCGAGCTGGACCTGGTCATGGGCAAGCACCTTCCCAAGTTCCAGGTTCCGAAAGGGGAGACGCTCGACTCTTACATCCAGCGGCGGGCGCGCGAGGGGCTCGACCGGCGCTTCGCGGAGATCGCCCGCAGCGGGCGGAAGATCGACGCCGACCAGTACCGCGAGCGGCTCGAGCGCGAGCTGTCGGTCGTCATCGCCATGAAGTTCTCCGGATACTTCCTCATCGTCCACGACTTCATCGACTGGGCGAAGCAGCACGGCGTGCCGGTGGGCCCGGGCCGCGGCTCCGGGGCCGGCTCGTTGGTGGCCTACGCGCTCCGCATCACCGACATCGATCCGCTCCCGTACAACCTGCTCTTCGAGCGGTTCTTGAATCCCGAGCGGGTGTCCATGCCCGACTTCGACGTGGACTTCTGCCAGGACCGCCGGAGCGAGGTCATCGACTACGTCACGCAGAAGTACGGGCGCGAGAACGTCGCGCAGATCATCACCTACGGCGCGCTCTCGGCGAAGAGCGCCATCAAAGACGTGGCGCGGGTGATGGGAGTCCCGTTCGCCGAGGTGAACGAGCTGACGCGCAACATCCCCAACCTGATCCAGGGTCATCCGGCTACCATCGAGAAGGCGCTGGAGGCGGAGCCCAAGCTAAGGCAGATCCAGGAGGACAAGCCCGTCTTCAAGACCATCATCGAGTACGCGCGCGCCCTGGAGGGCCTGACCCGATCGACGGGCATGCACGCCGCCGGCGTCGTCATCGGGGAGAAGCCGCTCTGGGAGTACGTGCCGCTCTGCCGCGGGCAGAACGGCGAGCTCGTCACCCAGTTCGCCAAGGACGAGGTGGAGCTCGCCGGTCTCATCAAGTTCGACTTCCTCGGCCTGACCACCCTCACCGTGATCAGCAACGCGGTGAAGCTCATCAACCGCGGGCGCAAGCCCGAGGAAGAGCTCGACATCGCTCTCTTGCCGTTGGACGACAAGAAGACCTTCCAGCTGATTTCGAGCGGCGACACCGCTGGCATCTTCCAAATGGAGTCCTCGGGCTTTACCGAGATGGTAAAGAAGCTCAAGCCCAGCGTTTTCGAGGACATCATCGCGGCGGGTGCGCTCTATCGGCCGGGGCCGCTCGAATCGGGCATGGTCGACATCTTCATCAACAGGAAGCACGGGCGCGAGCGCGTCAGCTATCCGGACTCCCGCCTTGAACCCATCCTGCGCGACACCTACGGCGTGATCGTCTACCAGGAGCAGGTGATGCAGATCGCGCAGGTGCTGGGTGGGTACTCCCTCGGCCGCGCCGACCTGCTCCGCCGTGCGATGGGGAAGAAGAAGGCCGATCTCATGGCCAAGGAGCGCAGCGGCTTCGTGGAGGGCTGCGCGAAGAGCGGCGTTGACGTAAAGCTTGCGACCGAGCTCTTCGATACCATGGAGCAGTTCGCCGCCTACTCCTTCAACAAGAGCCATAGCGCGGCTTACGGACTGCTCACGTACCAGACGGCGTGGCTCAAGGCGCATCATCCGGTCGAGTTCATGGCCGCGCTGCTCACCTCGGAGAAGGACAACACCGACAAGGTCGTGGCGCATATCGCCGAAGCGCGAGCAGACGGCATCACGGTGCTGCCGCCCGACGTGAACGACTCGGACCTCGCGTTCGGCGTGGGTCCCGACCTGAAGAAGCCCGGGAAGAAGCTGATCCGGTTCGGGCTGGGCGCCATCAAGGGAGTGGGGGAGAACTCGATCGAAGGGATCATCGCCGCGCGCGACAAGCCGTTCGCGGGGCTGTTCGACTTCTGCGCGCGCATCGACACCAAGAAGATCAACCGCAAGACGCTCGAGGCCCTCGTGGCCGCGGGCGCGTTCGACTTCACGGGGAAGACGCGCAAGGCGCTGTGGGACGCGATCGAGCCCGCGCTGGCACGGGGCTCGTCCGCGCAGAAGGACCGCGAGACAGGGCAGTTCGGGTTGTTCGGCGGACCGAAGCGGGGCGCGGAACCGACCGTGCCCGAGGAGCGCGTGTTCGGGAAGGAAGAATGGTCCGAGCGCGAGCGCCTCGCCAAAGAAAAGGAGGCGCTCGGCTTCTACATCACTGGCCATCCCCTGGCGCGCTACGCGGACGACGTGAAGCGGTACGCCACGCATACCTGCGCTTCGCTCGCCACTGCCAAAGGCTTCGAGAAGGTGGCGGTGGGCGGCATCGTGACCGGCTACCGCGAGCGCCTGACGAAGACGGGCAAGAAGATCGGGTTCGCCGTGCTGGAGGACCTGACCGGCACGCGAGACCTGGTGCTCTACGAGGACATCCTCCAGCGGTTCGAGGAGCTGCTCAAGGGCGACGATCCGCTGCTCGTCCGCGGCGTGGTGCGCCTCGCGGAGAAGTTCGGCGCCGAAGCGCAGCAGGACGCGGCGTCCGAGCCGACTCCGGAGATCAAGGTCGACGAAGTGTCGCGCCTCTCCGAGGTGCGTGCCGCCAAGGCGACCCGGGTCGAGCTGAAGATGCCCGTCGAGGCAGCCACTCCGGAGCGCCTCACCGAGCTCAAGTCACTCTTCGGCAAGCATCCCGGGACGTGCAGCGCGTCCCTCATCCTGGTCCAGCCCGGCACCGCCGAGACGCGCATCGCGCTGAAAGCAACGCGCATCGCCCCCGACGACGACCTGTTCGCCGCGGTGGACCGCCTCTTCGGCCAGAAGGTCTGCCAGGTGCGATGACTCGTTCCGCAATCCCGGAACGACTCAGTCTTTCGGATTCGGTCGGATTCGGGGACACCATACGCAACTCGTCTT
>JBJMQJ010000316.1:0-6300 GCA_045802765.1 Myxococcales bacterium | reverse complement strand
GGTTCACCTTGAGGGTGGTGCCGTCCCGCAGGTAGCCGTCGATGCGCCCGTTGTAGGCGGCGGGGAGCTGGTCCCGTCCCACCAGGTCGCGCAGGCGGAACGGATCGGCGTTCACCACGACGGCCCGCGCCGCGATCTCTCCTCCGTCTTCGAGCTGCACGCCTACGGCGGAGCCGCGATCCAGCGCGATGCGCCGCACCGGACGTCCGGTTTCGATGCGCGCTCCCGCCTCGCGGGCGGCCTCCGCGAGCGTGCGCGTCACCGTCCCCATTCCGCCCTTCACGATCATCCACGTCCCGCCGGACCCCGGCAGGCGGCAGAGGTTGTGGACGAGAAAATTCATCCCCGTCCCGGGCGTGTCCCAATCGCCGTTGAGCCCGGAGAACCCGTCGGTCACCGCGTACATCGCCTTGAGCAGATCGCTCTTGAAGCCGAATCGATCGAGATAGTGCCCGACCGGCTTGCGGCAGAGATCGACGAAGATCCGCCTGAGATTTGCGCGCACGAATCGTTCCGCCGTCTCCTCGATCGTGAGCGGCTCCTGCAACCAGGTCGGAGCCACGTCCTCGCGGAGCTGCGCGATCTCCGCCTGGAGCCCCTCGTGGGCGCGCAGGTCCTGCTCGGAGAAGAAGGCGAGCATCTGCTCGCGCACGGCGGCTGGGTCGGATCCGAGCAGGAGGTACCGCCGCCCCGTCGTCGGCAGGAAGTAATGCGGGTCCCTGCGCAGGAGCGGCAGCTCGATCCCCAGCTTGCGCAGCAGCTCGGGCGGCATCAGGCCGAGCAGGTAGGCGCCCGTCGAGGTCCCGAGCCGCGGCGCTTTCGCGAACGGCCGCTCGGTACGGGCGGCGCCTCCGACTACGCCGTGCTGCTCGAGCACGCGCACCGAGAGGCCGGCGCGCGCGAGCAGCAGGGCGGCGACCAGGCCATTGTGCCCCGCACCCACGATCACCACGTCGGCGCGCCCATCCAGCATGCGGCGACCATACCGCGTCCGTCGCCGAGGGCGTGCGTACATTGCGGGCGGAGGTGACGCATGGCCGACAAGCCGAAGGACTTGAAGCCCGCGACGGAGCACGGCGAGGTGAAGGTGATCAAGAACACCCCACCCAGGAAGAACGTCGATCCGGGCAAGACTCCCGGCGCCGCCGAGGCCGGCCGGCCGGACGACGAGCCCGTGCGCGACGAGGCCGGCAAGACGCCCGGGAACGCCGAAGGACCCTAGCGCGTGTAGCGCCGCGACACCGTCTCCGCCACGCAGGCCGGCTTCTCGCTGCCCTCCGCTTCGATCGTCACCGTCCAGGTGAGCTGCACGCCGGACGGCACGTCCTCGACGGCCGCGGGCGAGAAGTGCGCCCGGATCCTCTGCCCCGCACGCACGGGCGACGGGAAGCGGACGCGGTTGAGCCCGTAGTTGACCGTCAGTTTCGCGCCGGGCAGCACGAGCGTGTCCGCGGCCAGGCGCGGCAAGAGCGACAGCGTGAGAAACCCGTGCGCGACGGTGCCCCCGAAGGGCGACTCGGCGGCCGCCCGCGCGGGGTCGACGTGGATCCATTGCCGGTCCTCGGTCGCCTCCGCGAACCGGTCGATGCGTTCCTGCGTCACCGGCAGCCAGTCGCTGACGGCGACCTCGCGTCCGATTTGCCGCCGCAGCTCCTGGAGATCGCGAATCTCGACTTTCGGCATGGCTCTCCCTCGCGCGGGACGGTGGAGGATGCTCCCGACGGACGACCTGCGGCGATCCTATGATATTGGCCGCTCGGGTGGACCCATGAAAGCGCTGCTCTGCCGCGAGTACGGGCCGATCGACCGATTGAAGGTGGAGGAAGTCCCGTCGCCACGCCCGGGCCCCAACGAGGTCGTCGTCGAAGTGAAGGCGAGCTCGCTCAACTTCCCCGACGCGCTGCTCGTGCAGGGCCTCTACCAGGTGAAGCCGCCGCTGCCCTTCTCGCCGGGGATGGAGCTGGCCGGCATCGTCACCGAGGTGGGCGCCGGAGTCCGCAACATCGAGCGCGGCGATCGCGTCATCGCTTCTCCCGGCCGCGGCGGCTTCGCGCAGGAGTGCCTCGTCCCCGCCGAGCGCGTCGCACAGCTCCCCGCGGGGATGGACTACGAGACTGCCTCGGCATTCATGCTCACCTACTGCACGTCGCTGCACGCGCTCCAGGACTGCGGGCACCTGCAGCCGGCCGAGACGGTCGTCGTGCTGGGGGCGGCCGGAGGCGTCGGCAGCTCGGCCATCGAAGTGGCCAAGGCGATGGGCGCGAGGGTCGTGGCGGCGGCGTCCAGCGAGGAGAAGCTCGCCTTCTGCAAGGAGCTGGGCGCGGACGAGACCATCGACTACCAGACCGCCGACCTGCGCCAGCGCGTCCTCGACTTGACCGCGGGGAAAGGCGCGGACGTCGTCTACGATCCGGTCGGG
Organism: Myxococcales bacterium; assembly: GCA_045802765.1. GTDB lineage: Bacteria > Myxococcota > Myxococcia > Myxococcales > 40CM-4-68-19 > VBKO01. Next base: position 3,881 of record JBJMQJ010000316.1, on the reverse strand, counting down.
GGCGCGCACACCGAGCCGGCGCTCCGCGCGACCGCCTGGCGCGGGCGGCTGCTCGTGATCGGGTTCGCCTCCGGCGTCATTCCGCAGGTAAAGCTCAATCTGGCGCTTCTCAAGGAGCGGTCGCTGATCGGCGTGTACTGGGGCGACTGGGCGCAGCGCGATCCCGACGGGCAGCGCCGCAACGCCGCGCTTCTCGCGGCGTGGTTCACCCAAGGCAAGATCCGGCCCGCGGTGAGCGAACGGGTGGCCCTGGCCGACGCGCCGGCCGCGATGGCGCGCTTGCTGGAGCGCAAGGTGAAAGGCAAGGTGGTGGTGGTCCCGGACGCCTGATCCTTCGGGCAAATACAGGGCGCTCCCCGCGTGTTTGACAACCGGGCGGGGGCGTGGTTTCCCCGCGGACCCGAGGAGATCGTGGCAGAGACTTCCCTACCGAGCACACCGGGCCACTTGCGGCTTTCGCCCGGGTGGCTCCTCTTCGCGGCGCTCGCGCTCGCCATCCCCGTGGCGCCCCTCTTGCTGCACCGGCGGCCGCCGCCTCTTCCCCTCCTCGGCGAGCTGCCCGCGTTCTCTCTCACCGATCAACGGGGCCGCGCGTTCGGACGCGACGACCTGCGCGGCAAGGTCTGGGTGGCTGACTTCGTCTTCACGAGCTGCTCCGACGCCTGCCCGCGCCTGACGCAGCGGATGCGCTCGTTGCAGGACCGCATCGATCCGCACGAAGGCGTGGGCCTCCTCTCCATCAGCGTCGATCCGGAGCGCGACACTTCGCAGAAGCTGCGCGACTATGGCCAGTCGTACGGCGCGCGCGACGATCAATGGCTCTTCTTGACCGGCTCTCCCACCGAGGTGGAGCGTACGGTCGTCAAGGGGTTCAAGATGGCGATGGCCAAGGTCCCGCTTCCGACTGCCGCCCGGGAAAGCGACGACGAGCTGCGGGCGCAGGCGGTCGACATCTTGCACGGGGACCGGCTGGTGCTGGTCGACTCCAGCGCGCGCATCCGCGGGTACTACGTCGCGGACGATGCCGGCGTGGCAGCGATCCTGCGCGCAGCCCGCGCCCTTGCCGCCCGATGACGCTCGCCGAGTTCCTCCCGTCCTGGAACGCGGCGATGAACGCCGTCTCCGCCTCCGCGCTGATCGCGGGATGGACCGCGATCCGCCGGGGCAACCGGCAGCTGCACTGGAAGCTGATGGCCGCCGCCTTCGCGGCCTCGACGCTGTTCCTCGCCGGATACCTGACCCGCTTCGCGCTGACCGGCGTCCACCGTTTTCCCCTGCAAGGCCCGGTGCGCACCTTCTATTACCTGCTGCTCGGCAGCCACACCGTCCTCGCCGTCGTGGCGCTTCCGTTCGTCCTGCGGACCATGTGGCTCTCGGCGGTCAAGCGCTCGTTCGACCGGCACAAGCGCATCGCGGTGTGGACGTTCCCGCTCTGGGCATATGTCTCGGTGACGGGCGTCCTCGTCTACGTGATGCTGTACCACCTGCCTCGCTGGATGGCCTGACTGCGACCGATCGTCACAGGGAACCTGCCAGGCTGGGCCTCCGCATGTTACAGGTGAGCGGATGGCGTACCGGATCATCGAGACGTGCATCGGTTGCACGGCCTGCGTGAAGCGCTGCCCGACCGACGCGATCAGCGGCGAGCGGAAGGCTCTGCACATCATCTCGCCGGACCTGTGCATCGACTGCGGCGCCTGCGGACCGGTGTGCCCGGTCGACGCGATCCTCGACCAGTACGGCAACGTGCAGCGCCTGCTGAAGAAGAACGAGCGGCCCATCGCCTTCGTCTACGAGCAAAGCTGCACCGGGTGCGAGAAGTGCGTCGAGCGCTGCCCGTTCGAGGCGCTGGAGATGGTCCCGGTGAGCGATCCGTCCAGCTTCCTCGGCATCGTCTCGGTCATCGAGAAGAACTGCACCGGCTGCCGCGAGTGCGAGAAGGCGTGCCCGTACGACGCCATCTTCATCTACCGCAAGGACCAGGTGCCGGACTGGTTGAAGAACTCGCGCGTCGAACGCGCCGCCTGATCCGCCCCATCCGCCGCCTGGCGCCCGCACGGTCCCTCGCTCGAACGGCTCCGCCCGAGTAGCGGTGTGACCGGTAGGGAAACCCCTTTCCCCTTGTCCGTCGCGCTACGGAGCCCAACGTTGTGCGGTGAACGCTGGAGGTCCCGTGCGCCCGCTCACCGCCACGACAATCGTCCTCGCGCTCTGCATCGCCTGCGGCGACAGCACGCCGCCCGTCGGCAGCGTCGGCACCGGCGCCGCGGTGCTGCACATCAAGACGATCGGCGACGGCATGGTCCGCGGCGCCGGGTCCGACTGCCGCGGCGACTGCAACTTCACGCCCGCGGCCGGCACCCGGGCGAACCTCCAGGCGATCGCGGATCCGGGAGGGGCGTTCGCGGGTTGGTCGGGCGCCTGCACCGGGACAAACGCCTGCCAGGTCACGGTCAACGGCGAGATGTCCGTCACCGCCACTTTCACCCGGCCCGCGGGGACGAGCCGCCTGACGGTGGTCGTCGAGGGCCAGGGCCGCGTGGTCTCGTCCCCGGCGGGCATCGACTGCACGTCCACCAGCTGCAGCGCGCTCTTTGCCGACGGCACCAACGTCTCTCTTTCCGCGACCAGCGCTCCGGGCGCGAAGTTCGCCGGATGGGGCGTCGGCTGCAGCGGTCCCGGCGCGTGCAGCGTCAGCGTGCGCGGCGACGTGCAGGTGTTCGCGCACTTCGACGGCGGGCCGCCCGCGCAGGTGACCGTATCGGCGACCGTGTCGGGTCCGGGAAAGGTCACGGGCTCCGGGATGAACTGCGGCGACGGCGCGACGACCTGCAGCGCTACCGTCGTGGCGGGTACGCCCGTGACGCTGACCGCCGTCGCATCCCCCCAAGCGCGATTCACCGCCTGGGGCGGCGCTTGTAGCGGGAACGGCCAGACGTGCCAGGTGACCCCGCAGGCCGACACGGCGGTGACCGCGTCTTTCGAGTTCGAGTTGCAGACCCTGGCGGCGAACGACGGCACGAACCAAGTCGCGCTCGCGCTCAACTCGACGAAGGTCTTCTTCGCGCGGCGCACCTCCGACGGACCCGGGATCTGGTCCGTTCCCAAATCAGGCGGGACCCCTGTGCGCGTGGCTACCGGCACGGCCTTCTTCATCGTCGCCGACGACGGGTTCGTGTACTGGACCGACGGTTTCGGGATCTATTCCGCTCCGGTCGAAGGAGGCACCGGGTCGCTTCTCGCGACCGGAAACATCGGACGCATGGCGCTAGACGAGGTCGGCGCGCTCTACTGGATCCTGATCCGCGATTTCCAAGGCGGGAAGGGTTCGCTGCATCGCATGCAGAACCGGGTCGACGCGGTGATCGCCTCGGGGCAGAACGAGAACTTCGGCGTCGCCGTCGATGCCACGCACGCGTACTTCACCTGCTCCTCGACCGACGGCAAGGACCAGGCGATCCGGCGCGTACCGAAGACGGGAGGCTCGGTCGAGACCGTGCTGACGACCTTGGTGCAGCCGCTCGCCGTGCGCCTCGACCCGCAAAACGTGTACTTCCGCGACCTGAACGGAGCGGTGTGGTCCCGGGGCAAGTCGGGCGGCGCCTTGCGCCTGCTCTCCGGGTCCAATGGAGCGAGCAGCTTCGTCTCCATCATCGAGCTCGACGTGAACGCATCCACGGTCTTCTGGATCTGGGGCGACGGATCGAATCGGCCGCAGGGGCTCTTCCGCTCCCAGGCGGACGGCACGGCCTTTACGGCGGTCGACACGGCGAACGACACGAACTGGTTCGGACCGCGCGTCGACGACACCGCCGTGTACTACTTCCACGCCGGAGCGCTGCTGAGGAGGCTGAAGTAGAGGCTCAGTCTTCGTCCGCCTC
>JBJMQJ010000315.1:0-22177 GCA_045802765.1 Myxococcales bacterium | reverse complement strand
CGTCCTCGAGGTTCCCGGAGAGGCTCATGGCGGAGGCCCCTCCGCGCGTCAGCCGCGCTTGACGAGCTGGATCAGGCTCTCCAGCGTCTTCAGCTTGCGATCGGTCTGGTGGTAGACGCGCGCGGCGAAGAGCGCCGAGGCGGCGTGGGCCGCGAGCAGGTCGAGGAGCTCGCGGTCCTCGGAGCGCAGCATCGCCTTGTGCTCGAAGAGCTTGAGGATCACCAGCGCGCCCACCACCGCCCCCTGCACGGTGAGCGGCACCACGGCGACCGCTTCCGACCCGTCGATCGGTCCCATGCGCAGGACGCCGTCGGTGAGGGTCGCGTCGACGGCAGGATCGCCGCCCGCGTACTTGCCTGCCGAGTAGAAGCCGCTCGAGTCCTGCGAGAGCCCCTGCCCCAGCGCGATCTCGCACTGGGTCCCGTCCGCGTTCCAGAAGAGCAGCGCGAACCGCTCCGCGCCGAGCAGGTTGGTGGCGATCTCCGCGATCGTCGACTGCACCTCGCCGGGATCGAGCGTGGCGTGCAGCTGGTAGGTCGCCACGTACAGGTTCATCAGCCGGCCGGTCTGCTGCTCGTACTCGGCCAGCCGGCGCGACAGCTCGTCGCGGTCCTGCACCACGACATTCAGGCGGTCCTGCAGCTCGTTGACCGAGGTGGGCCCGGGCCGTCGCGCGGACTGCTCCAGGGAGAGGAGCAGCTCGCCGGCGCGGGCGAGGGTGGACTGCAGCTCGGCGAGCGCGTCGGCGCGGCGCTGCGGCTGCTCCTCGGTCTGCTTGGGGACCCGGACGGTCACGCGGCGGAGCCCGTGAGGCGCTGCACGACGGCGATCAGCTCCTCGTTGCGGAACGGCTTCTTCACGTACGCGGCCGCGCCCGCGTCCAACCCCCGCTGGGTTTGCTCTTCGCTGCCCTCGGTGGTGACGAGGACCACGGGAATCTTCTTGAACCGCGCGTCGCCCTTCATCGCCTCGAGGAGCTCGAGGCCGTTCATGCGCGGCATGTTCATGTCGAGCAGCACCAGGTCCACGTCGCCGTTCTCGGCGAGGCGCTCCAGCGCCTCCTTCCCGTCGTAGGCGTGCACGAGCGGATACTGCCGGAGCATCATCTCGAACATCCGATGAAGCAGCTTGGAATCGTCGACGATGAGGACTTTGCGCGGGGGCATGACGCGCTTGCCATCCTGTCCTCTGGTGCAGGTGGCGTCAAGGATTCCACTTTCGCGGAAGTGCGGGGTTTTCGAGCGTTTTTGCGCCCATGAGCGCACACCTTCGCACACCGCCGCACGGTCTATTTGCCGCAGACCTCCGCGCTGCGCGCGACGTTTGCGGCGTCGTTGTTTTGCGGCACGAGCGTGATGTTCTCGCCCATCGTGGCGCGCCAGGTGGCATCGTGGCCCTCGACCTGCTCGCCGCTCTTGCGGCTGCGTCGCTTCTTCGGCGGAGTCGCGGGCCGGATGGGGACGGTGACCTCGGCCGCGTCGCCCTTCCGGCTCGCCACCTTCCACTCGCCCGCGGCGTATCCGTGACCGTCCTTGGTCCGGAGCTGCTTGGCGTACTGCTGCGCGGACGTGGCGAAGCAGCGCTTCACCAGGCAGAGGAGCTGCGCGTCGCTGTTCGGCTCCAGCTTCCGGCAGCCGGCGGGATCGATCTTTTGCAAGGCGGCCTCCGCGTCGGCAGCGCGCCGGTCCTGGTCGTCCTTCTCCGCCGCCGCGATCCGCTCCGCGGCGGCCTTCACCGGTTCGTCGAGCTGGCGCAGGTCCGCCGCCCGCGTCTCCGCGTCGGGCGCCTTGCGGGCGGCGTCGAGCTCGGCGACGGCGCAGCGATCGTCCTTCTGCAAGAGGCACACGCGCGCGAGCGTCTCGTGCCCGGCGGCGGACTCCGGCTTGAGCTGCACCGCTTTCTGCGCGGCGTCGCGCGCACGGGCGAGGTCGCCGCCCGATTCAGCGAGCGCGGTCGCCAGGCCGCGGAGCGCGCGCGCATCGCCCGGCCTCTCCTTGAGGGCCTGGCCGAGCTGCTTGAGCGCGGCGGGATAGTCGCGCACCAGGAGCTGCGCCCAGCCGCGCTCCGCGGCGGTGGCCCACCCCGCGAGGTGCAGCGTCGCCTGCGCGAGCTTCTCGTCGAGCACGGAGCGCGACTCGGCGAGGTCGGCACGCTGGCAAGACGTCCCATCGCAGGCGATGCGGCTGGTGCGCACCGAATCGGTCTTCTGCGCGGCGTACTTCGCGTCGGTCGCCAGGCGCGTGGCGCAGCGGAACAGCTGACCGCCGTCTTGCGCCTGCTGCGTCCGCACCCAGGCAGCCGGCACGTCCCCCTGATCGGTGACGAGCTGGTCCAATTCCAGCGATCCTCGCGGTGGCGGCGTTCCGGGAATGCAGCGGGCGATCTCGGGAGCGGGCATCTCGTGGAGCACCGTCGGGCGGCGTTCCTTGGACGCGCCGCCGCACGCGAGCGGTAGCGCGGCGAGCAGCCATCGCGCGCCGTTCATGCGCCCGAGCCCAGCGTCTCGAGCGCCGAGGTGAGCTCGGAGAGCGTATGCCCGTTGCCCTGGCGGCGCGCGACTTCCTGCCCGCGCTGCAGCGCGGAGCGCGCCTCGCCGGAGCGCCCCAGCGTCTGCAGCAGCATGCCGAGCTGCAGGTACGCGGCGAGATAATCCGGCGCCTGCTCGAGCAGCGCCTCCAGCTCCGCCGCCGCGCCCTGCTGATCGCCGCGCCCCTTCAGCTCCAGCGCGAGCGCGTAGCGCGGGAACGGCTCCCGCGGAGACGCCTCGATGAACTTCCGCAGCTGCGCGACGCGATCCATGGCCTCGCTGCTCCTACTCGACGCGCCCGGCGCGCGCAAGGCCGCGATCACAGCTCGATCTGTGCCAGGTCGTCGCACACCCGCAGGTCGATGCCGAGGGCACGCGCTTCGGCTTCCATGCGCGGCGCGGCGGCCCGCGCCTCGGGGCCGAGATGGCCCAGGGCGATCCGGCGCGCGCCGAGCGTGGGAAGTAGCGTGCGCAGGTCGTCCCAGGACAGATGCCGGCGGCCCGCCTCGGCGGGGTAGTCGGCCGACGCGGCGGAGGAAGCGAGCGGCGGCGCGCGCAGGTCCGTGCATTCGGCGCAAAGGAGCGCGGCGCCGTGGGCGAGCGCCGCAAGGCCCGGATGCGGGCCCGTGTCGCCGGTGAACGCCAGCACGCCGGCCGGACCGTGGAGGCGCAGCGACAACGCGACGTGCGGCGGGCGCTGATGCTGCGCGCGCAGCGCCTCGACCCGGCGACCGCACACGGAGGCGGCGTCGCCTGGCTCCAGCTCCTGGACGTCGAGCGGGAACGGCAAGTCGTTCCCGGCGGCATCGGCGTAGCACGCCGACCAGAGCGCGCGCAGGCGATCGCGCGTACCCGGCGGCCCCGTCACGGCGAGCGGCTCCTGCCGCCGGGCGCGATACACGGCATCGACCAGCAGGAACGGCCAGCCCGCGATGTGGTCGCCGTGCAGGTGCGTGAAATGCACCGCCTGGAGCTCTTGCGGGTCGTGGCCGAGCTTGCGCAGCGCGAGCAGCGCGGTCGGTCCCAGGTCCACCGCGCACGGCGGGGCGCCGTCCTCGACGAGCCAGGCGGTATTGCCCCGGCCAGCCGAGGAGAATGCGTCCGCGCTGCCGAGCGCGACGACGCGCCTCACGGCCGCGGCCCCGACCCGGGCACCGGCTCCTTGGCGAGCAGGTCGCCGAGGACCGCCAGCGCATTCCGCGTCCCCTGCCGGAGGTGGATTTCCCGCCTCAGCTTCTCCAGATTCGCCAACCCGCCGCGGAGCGAGAAGTCGCTCACCAGGACCTCGCCTCCGCGGCGGAACCGGATGCGGACGATGGGCAGGTCCTTGCCGGCGAGCTCGGCGTGCGCGCGCACGAGCGCGGCGTCCTCGATCCAGGACAGCGGCCAGGCGAGGCGACCTCCGCCGGCCTCGCGCTGCAGGAAGATCCCCTCGTCGGTGCACCACAGATCGCCGACGCACGGCTGCCGCCAGCGGGGCGCGAGCACCGCCGTGCCGTCCGCGAAACGGGTGCCGTGGTAGAGGGCCTGCGGCGCGTCGACCAGGCGCTCGCGGCCCGGATCGAGCGCGGGGAGAGGCGCGCCGAAGGCCACGCGGTGGCGCGTGCGGATCCGTCGGGCGCGCAAGAGGACCGAGGCGATCAAGCCCGCGACCAGCACCGCCGCGAGCGCGACCAGGATGCGAAGCATCGGCACGCCTGCAACGGATGGCACAACCGACGCCCCGTGCAAAGGCTGGCGGCGGCGCCGCGCTATTCGGGCGACTCGCTACCGCCCGCCACGTCCTCGAGCTCCTTGAGCTTGTCCTCGAGCGCCGCGTTCGCGCGGCCGAGCTCGCGGTTGCACCCGACCAGGATCTCGCTCGGCGTCTTTCCCGGGACGCCCTTCTCGAGCTGCGGCAGCAACGCGCGGTTTCCTTGCAGCAACGCCTGGTCGGCCTGGACGGCGAAGGCGCTCGTCGCTTGGGAGAGCTTCTTCCAGCTGGAGATGAAGCCGGAGGTCACCTGGCTGCGCGCGTCGATCAGCTCCTGCGCCTCGACGACCTTCGCCTTGAGCTCGGAATCGGCGATCTGCTCGCCGAAGCCCGCGAGCGTCTGCGCGTTCTCGGTGTCCTTGCTGGCGAACTGCGCCACCTGGATGGCGAGGGTGTTGTACTTCTGCGCCAGCTCGCGGTACCCGCCGACGGTGCGCCGGGCCTCGTCGCCGCGCGGAGGGCTCGCCGGATTGATGCGGCCTAGCGAGTTGAGCGCCTTCGCCACGTCCTGCACGACGACGACGCCCGCGGCGCACGGCTTGGACTTCTGCCCTTCCCGCGCCGCGCCGACGAACTTGGCGATGCTGGCGAGGTCCCGCTTGTGCTGCGCGCGCTTCTTGAGCGTGAGCCCGGCGAACACGCCGCCCGCCGCCAGCACCAGGACGCCGCCGACGATGGCGCCGACGAGCTTCGCGGAAAGGCCTCCCAGGGGCCGTTTCCTCCCACCGACCACGTCGATGCGCACCGAGGTCTGGCCGAGGCGCAGCACGTCGCCGTCGAACAGCTCGCCCTCCTCGATGCGCTCGCCGTTCAAGTAGATGCCGTTGGCGGAACCCAGATCGCGCACCTTGATCTCGCCGTTGATCTTGCTGATCTCGGCGTGCTTGCCGGACATCGACGAGTCCTTGACCGAGATGTCGCACTGATCCGAGCGCCCGATGGTCACCGCGAGCTGGCGCATCGGGTACGCCTTCTCCAGGCCGGAGGGCCCTTTGACGATGAAGTTGGCGGACACCCCGTCGAGGAGCGCGGGGTTGATCATCTCGGTCTTCGGCGTCGCTTCCTCGCCCATGGCTTCTCTTCTCGCGCGGAAAACCGGCGGCTTGGAGGAGAGGCAAGCGTACGAGGGAGGGCAGCGCACGGTCAAGGAGCGAGCACGATGGCGAGCTTCGAGGGTCGATGGCGAGCTTCGAGGGTCGAGGGCGAGCTTCGAGGGTCGACGGCGAGCTTCGAGGGTCGACGTCGAGCTTCGAGGGCGACGTCGAGCGTCGAGGGTCGACGGCAAGCTTCGAGGGACGGCGAGCTTCGAGGGTCGACGTCGAGCGTCGAGGTCGAGGTTCGAGTTTCGACGGCGAGACTCGAGTCTCGAGCTTGGCAGGCCAGCCGGTTACTTCTGTGGGGAAGGTTGGGGTTCCTGCTTCGCCGGGGCCTGGGCCGGAGGGGCGGCGTGCTGGCTGGGGGTGAGCTTCGGGAGGGCCGCCTGGAAGAGAGGCTGGCCGGGGGTCTTGGCGTTCTCGTCGTCCAGCGCAACCACCGCCATCTTGCCCTGGTCGACTCCGGGGAGGTCCTTGCCCTCGATGAATGCGCTGCCTTCGGTGTTGGGCTCGAGCTTTCCGGCCAGCATGGAATCCCCCGAAGCAGACACGAACCAGAATTGATAGCTCTTGCCCGCCGGAGCGGGGGTGAGCCCGTACGCGTTCAGGCGCATCCAGGACTTCGCGTCGGGTTGCTCCCCCCAGGTTGCCGCGCCCCAGGCCGTGCCGGCAGCCTTCGTGCGCTTTCCCGTGGCGGCGGACTGCAGGATGACCGTGGTCCGGCCGGGATCGCGCAGCCGGTTCAGCTCGGTGTCGATCTGGCCGAGCCGCTGCTGGACCTGTGTGAGCTGCTGCTGTTGCTGCTGGGTGGCCTGCTCCGCCACCGCCAGCTGCTCGCGCGCCTGCGAGGCCTTGGCGGCGAAGTAGGCGAGGAGCGCGACCGCGATGACGACGAGGATCGCGACGGGGATCCCGATGGACCACGACGAAGTCTTCCGCGATTCGACGATCCGGGAGAACGGTTGATTGCCCACGGTGGTGGTCGCCATGACCACGAGGGTGGGCATCGACTGTCCACGAGACAACCCATCAGAAGCAGGGCCGGCTGGACTCCGAGCGCACGCGAGGTGGGGCGGTGCAGGACCGTCCGCACCGCGAAAAGGCGGCCGTCCCGGAAGCGGCCGGGGCTAGGCGTCGGGCGGGCGGCGGAGCGCCGGAACGACCTGGAAGGCAAGCCCGAAGTCGCAATCGAGCTTCTCGTCCACCCCCCTGCCCTTCGAGGATCGCTCCGCCTGGGAGGTGAGCCCTGGAACGGCAGGCCGGCGGGGTGGCTTGCGGCGGGACGGACGGCGACTGGGAGGGTCTGCCTTTCTGGTCATGACCCGCGTCTCCTACTGCAGTTCGGGGTGCGCCGCAACCGGTTGACCATCCGATGGCGCAAGCGTTAGCGTACTTCTACCTACACCAGTGGAGTCAACAACGCGACGCGCCACGTGCGGGCGTAGCCGTGCGGGGCCATGCGCGCCGTGCTACTTGAGCGTCGATGAAGAGGCCGAAGAAGGCGCTCGCCGTCGCGCCAGTCGATCTGGCCGCGCGCCGGGGGACCTCTCCAGCGAAGCGGCTGGAGACATTCCCGAACCCAAGCCCCGGAAGGGATTACGAGATCCGGTTCGAGTGCCCCGAGTTCACCTGCGTGTGCCCGATGACGGGACAGCCGGACTTCGCCACCATCAAGATCGCCTATACGCCGGACAAGCTGTGCGTGGAGCTGAAGAGCCTGAAGCTCTATTTCTGGAGCTTCCGCGACGAGGGCGCGTTCCATGAGGCGGTGACCAACCGCATCCTGGACGACCTGATCGCGGCCGTGAAGCCCCGGAAGGCCGAGGTAGTCGGCGATTTCTTCGTGAGGGGTGGCATCCACACGATCGTCGTGGCGCGCCATCCATAAACCGTCCGTCAGCGCGCGGGGGCGCTCAAGGTCGGGGGACGGGGCAGCGGTTCGGTCCGCGCCGCCGACGAAAGACCCACTCCGTGCCGGTACACGAGAGCGGCTCCGAGAAGCGTCTCGGCGGAACACGCCGCCGCCCCGGCGAACGCGAGCGCGAGATACACGGTCCGGAACCGCCCCGGCAGCACCGGGCGCGAGAATGCCCGCCACAGGGCGGCGGGGACCCAGAGCACGAGCATCACGTACCCGAAGGCATTGTGCAGGTTCAGCAAGGCTTCCCCGGCGGCGCTGTGCGCACCGAGCTCCGCGCGGGCGGCGATACCGCTCAGGACGGCGAGCCCGCCCGCGACGGTGCCGACGAGCGTGTTCCAGCGCCCTGCGTGCAAGAGCCCCTCGCGTCGCAGGATCAGCCCGGCCGCGTCGCATGCGGGAGCCGCAACCAGCAGTCCGACGGCAAAATGCACGAGGAAGGGGTGCAGCTCCGCAGGCACGCGGGCATCCTGCCGGTGCGCGCTGCCCGGGAGCAACTTCCGCGCGCAGCGAAGCGCTGCGGGGCCCCGTCTTCACTCCTCGACTTCCACCGGCGCTGGCCTGCGGCGGAAGAGGACCTGCCCCAGCAGGAAGCCGGCGCCCAAGGCGATGAGCAGCGCCTCCCCCGGATGGCCCTCGATCCAGTCCATCGTCCGCTGCGACGCTTTGCGCGCCCATTCGCGGCCGGCGGCGAGACCCTGCTCGAAGGCGGCAACGCCGCGCTCCGGGATGCTCGAGCGGATCTCCGGCGCGGGAACCTGTACCTGGTTGCCTCGGACCTCGCCCATGGCGGTCACCTCACCGTCCAGCGCGCGAGCAGCAGCCCCAGCGCAAAGGCTCCACCCAGCGCGGGGCCGGGGTGCCGGCGAACCACGTGGCGCCAATCGAACGACCGGGCCACGCCCTGGCGCAGCTCGGCGACGGACTGTTCGATTTCCTGCCGGGCCCGCTCGATTCCGGCGCGGATGGCCGCCGGGTCCCTCGTCGCATCTGCCATGCTCCCTCCCGCGTCAGTGGCGGAGCGGCTCGTTGCGTTCCGCGGTCATCGGCTCGCCGTCGGGCGTCGAGGTCGCGCCCGCGACGGGTTGTCCCGGGGCGCGGCTCGGTGCCCGCGGCCCCAGGTCGGCGGTCGCGCCGTCCTTGCCCGAAGGCAGCGCTGCGCTCTTCGGGCGCGCCGTGCCCGCCTCGGCCCGCGGCGTCCGCTCCGGGGGCGGCGGCCCGGCGGCGCCTTCGCGCAACGCGGCGAGCCATTCCTTGTCGCGCCGCAGCTCCTCCTCGGTCCGCGGCAAGGCGATCTTGTCCTGCCGCGCCTTGTTCATGAAGGCGACGCTCAGCGCGCCTCCGGCGATGAGATTCACCAGGGCGACCAGGCCGAACGCGACCCAACTAGGGATGGCCAGTGCGAGAAGGAGCGCCAGCGCCACCATCAGCAAGACGTATCCGACGAGCAACGGGGGCAACCCGGCGGCGCTGAGCAGGACGTCCCGGGCCGCCCGGCGCAAATCGTCCTTCAGCTCCGTCTTGGCGAGCGCGAGGTGCTCCCGGAATAGCGTCTGGACCCCGTCGAGCAGGCGCCCCAGCGCGTCCCGGGCCGAAACGACCGAACCGGGGGGGTCGGGATGCGGCATGCCGCAAGCTAGTGCGCCCGTTCCGACCACGCCACTGGCGGCGAGGGAACGCCCCTCTCAATGCAAGAACGCGGGGCGGATTTCTACCGAAGGCGCGGACTGCTCCACCTCGAAGGCGCGGATCAGGTAACCGATGAGGAGAAGGCTGGAAGCGTTCTCGACGGCGCGCTCGGGCTCGCGCTCCATCAGGTCGGTCGCGTAGGCCAGGAAGAACTGCGCCAGCTCCTCGCCTGCCTCGCCCAGGATCAGCGCGTGTAGCTTGTCGCGCTCCATGGCACGGATCTGGCGGATGAACTCCACCGCCAGCTCGCGCTTGCGGCGCGCATCCCCTCCCCGTCCCGTCGCCATCCCGCCTCCGTACGGGTGTACCCCCGCACGTCAACGGTGGGGGCGCGCGCCACTCGCGGCAAGCCCGTCATTTGACATCCCCCAGCGCGGATGGAACGATCGCTCGCCGAGCGAGAGACCGGACGGGGGAGGTGGGATGTTCACCGGCGTGAAGGTGTTCTCGGCGACCAAGGCCAAGGAGCGGGACGATCTCGGTGAGCAAGTGAACCGCTGGCTTCGCGCGAACAGCGACCTGGAGATCGTCGATCGGACCGTGATGCAGTCGAGCGACAACGAATTCCACTGCCTGACCGTGGTGCTGTTCTATCGCAACCGGGCAGGAGCGAAGCCTCCTGCGAAGCCAGGTACGGGTACGGGGACCAGCTCGTCGGGCTAGCGCCGCTGCTTCTTGAACATCCGCGCCGGAGAGATGGCCATGCGCGTCTCCATGCGCGCGGACGGCAGGGATGCCGCCGTGAACGCCTGCGGGCGCGCGTGATCGTGCGCGACGCGCAGCCCGGCGATGGCGAGCACCAGCGCGATTCCGCTGCCGATGCCGAGCCACGACCACACGCGCGAGCGCCGCCCGCACCGTTTGGTGCGAGGCGCCAGCTCGAGCGGAGGAGAGATCCCCGCGAGGTTGTCGAGGGCGTGCGCCAGCTCGAGCGCGCTGTGCGGACGCGCCGCCGGATCCTGCTCGAGGCACCGGTCGAGGAGCGCATCCCAGCCCCGATCGAGGCCCGGGACCAGGCGCGAGACGGGCTGGAAGCGGCCGACCGGGAGCTCCCCGGTGAGCAGCTCGTAGCCCATGACGCCGAACGAGTACAGATCGGCGCGGTGATCGGCGCGGCGGGCATTCTTGCGCTGCTCGGGCGCCATGTAGTTCGCGGTGCCCATCGCGACGTTGCTCTGGGTCAGGACCTCGGCGCCTTCGGCGTGCAGCCCGGCCAGACCGAAGTCGAGCACCTTGGTGCGCCCGTCGCGCAGCACCAGCACGTTGTCCGGCTTCAAGTCGCGGTGCACGACTGCCCGGGCGTGGGCGTAGGCGAGCGCGTGCGCCACCTGCGCGAGCAGCCGCGCCAGCGCGCGCGCCGACGGCCGGGCGTGGAAGGCGTGGGCGCGCAGCGAGACGCCATCGATCAGCTCCATGCTGATCCAGCAATACGGGCCGCTGCGCCCTCGCGAGAGCAGACGCACGATGCCGGGGTGATCGAGCTGGGCCATCGCGGCCGCCTCGCGGTCGAATCGGCGCACGTAGTCGGGCACGGCCGCGAGCGAGGCCGAGAGCACCTTGACGGCGACGGGCCGCGCGTCGGCCAGCCTGGTGGCGCGATAGACCTCGCCCATGCCGCCCTGGCCGAGGCACTCGTGCAAGGCGAATCCTTCGAGCTGCGGAACCGGCGGCGGTCTGGGCGGCGGCGCGACCGCGATCGGCCCCGCCTCGGCGTCGCCCGCATCCGCGCGGTCAGCGCCCGGATCGGCGGCCGCGACCTCCAGTGACGTGCGCGCGCCGCCGGCGGGCGCCGAATTGGGATTTCCCACGGCGGCCAGCTCCTCCCAGAGGAGGCGATCGTCCGGGCTCCGCGCCCGCACCGGCCAGCTCGCCTCGCGGCGCTGCACCTCGAATCGGACGCCGCATCGTAAGCAGCGCACCAGGGCGAAGGCGACGTGCGCGCTGACGTCGTTGCGCGCCTCGCAGTTGGGACAGCGCTGGAGCGCGCCCGGCGTCGGGCGCGGCCTCTCCTCGGCGGCGAGCGTCCCCGGCATCGGCCGCGAGTCTGACCGCGCGATCGGATCGCGCAAGTTTTCGGCCGCGGCGCGCGGCGCGTGGACCGGCGCCCTGGGCGGCGCCGCTACGGCGGCGGTCCGTCGTGCCGGAGCAGCAGCAGAAGATCGTCCCCGGCCGGATCGTTCCCGACCTGCTGCGCCGCCACGATCTTCCATCCGCCGTCGAACCAGTTGGCCAGCAGCGCCGGCTGCTTCGGCTCGGGCCACGGCTGGCCCGGCGAGCCGTCGTGGATCCAGCTCCATGGGCCGACCTTCTTGTCGACCCAGACGATCGCGTTGAATGCCATTCCCCCGCCTCCCCCAGGCGCGCACCTCGAGCCGCAGCGCCATCACCACCACGAGGGAACGTAGCAAAACGGTCCGACACCCATGCTCACGGCGGCAGTGGACCGGCCGGAAGCGAGCAGCTTCCCGCGCCGCCCTCGGCGACGCGCAGCGTGCCGGCAAGCACGCCGTTCACGACCACTGCTCGCTCTCCCGGGGCGAGGGGCGGCAGCACGCAGCTGGTGTCGCGCCGGACGCATACCGCGGCGCAGAGACCGCTTCGTTGACAAGCGGTCGTCAGGACGGTGAGGCGGACGTTCCCGCTCTCGCCGTCGATCGTGGCGGTGCACGATAGACCGTCGAAATCGCACGACGTGCACGGATCCGCGGCTTGCAGCGTGATCGGGGTCTGCGCGGCGGCCAGGTCGGGCAAGCACACGCGCGCGGTCGGCTGGTGCTCTTTGCATTCGCGGCATGCGAGAAGCCCCGCCGCGGCAGCGATCAGCGCCGCCCGGATGAGCGGCGTCATCCGGGTCCTTTCAGATCCGTCCGGCTGATGCAGGCCCAACGTCTTATCTCGCGCAACGGGACGACCCCGGTAAGGACCCTGGACGCCACGACCGGGGCAAAACAGGAACCCACGCGGATGACGCGACGTCAACGGAGGCCCTTCACGCTCCAGATCTGCACGGGGGCCTCGCGGTTCTTCACCTTGGCGGGCGGCAATCCCTCGAGCACGAACCTGTCCTTGCCGGCCTTGGCGGCGCATGCCTCCGAGATGACGATCATCTCTTCGCGCGCGACCCCGCACAGGCGCGAGGCAAGGTTCACCCCGTCCCCGATGGCGGTGTAGCTGAGCGCTTTCGAGGAGCCCATGTTCCCCACCACCACCTGACCGGTGTGCAGCCCGATCCCGATCTGCAGCGGCTGCTTGCCATCGGCGACCCGGTCGGCGTTGAACTCCTTGAGCTTCGCCTGCATCTGCACCGCGGCATGGACGGCGCGCGTCGCGTCGTCTGGCCGGCGCACGGGCGCGCCCCACAGGCCCATCAGGGCATCCCCGATGAACTTGTCGAGGATCCCGCCGTGCTCGAAGAGGACGTCGACCATCAGCTCGAAGTAGTCGTTCAGCACCTGGACCACCTCTTGCGCCGGCAGCTTCTCGCTCATCGAGGTGAAGCCGCGGATGTCGCTGAAGAGGATGGTCAGCTCGGTCAGCTGGCCGCCCTTCGCCAGCTCGAGCGCGCCGCGCGCCGCCTGCTCCACCAGCGCCGGAGAGAGGAAGCGGGACAGCTGTGCTCTCTGCTCCGCCTCGCGCTCCAGGGCGCGCGCGTATTCGCTGTTCTCCAGCGCGACCGAGGCCTGCGCGGCGATGGCGGTGAGCACCTCCAGGTCCTTGGTGGTGAACGCCGCCACCCGCTCGCGCGAGTCGAGGAACATGATTCCCTTCACCTCGTCCCCGCTGAGCAGCGGCACGGCCATCGCGCTGCGCACGCCGAGCGCGATGATCGACTGGCTGGAGGCGAACCGCTCGTCGCTGATCGCATCGCTCGTCAAGACGCCTTGGTGGGTGGCCTGCACCTGCTTGAGCAGCGTGTCCGAGACCAGCACCTTCCCCTGCCCGGGTTTGCGCTGGCGCATCGACTGGATGACCAGCTCCTGGGTGGCCGGGTCGCGCAAGAGGATGACGCCGCTGTCGGCGGGGATGAGATCGAAGGCGATGGAGAGGATGCGCGAGAGCAGCTCGCCCAGGTCGCGCTCCAGGCGCACGTACCGGCTGAACTCGTGCCCGATGCGCAGCCGCTCGTAGTCGCGCTTGAGCTGCTGGACATCGGGGACCTGATCGACCGGGGCGAAGTTCGCCTTGGCGGTCACCCGCGCCACGATGCCTTCCAGCGGCGCGCCGGCTGGCTGCATCTGGACGATCTCGGCGTTGCCTTCGTCGGCCGCGCCGAGGCGGAACTCCATCTTCGAGATGCCGATGAGCACCTCGTCGCCGTCCTTCAGCCGGGTGGGGCCGAAGATCCGCTTCCCGTTCACGAAGGTGCCGTTGGAGGAGCCCAGGTCGCGGAGCACGAAATCCTGCCCTTCGCGATCGATCTGGCTGTGCTTGCGCGAGACCTCGCGATCCGCGAGGCGGACGGTCGCCTGCGTGGAGCGGCCGAGCACGTTCTCTTCGCCGAGGGGAAACTCGGCGGGGTCGCCCGCTCCCTTGAGGATCAGGCGCGGACCTTCGGCCGCGTCCGGCGCGGGCCGCCTGGGGAGGGACGCTTCTGGACGGCGCGGTCCCCGCCCCGGGCCGGTCGGCTCGTCGTCGATGAGTGTCATCGCGAGCTTGGCGTCGCCCCACTGGCCGACGCAAAAGCCTACCATGGCGTCCCGGGGCGGCGAGTTTCGCGGTTGCCGCCGGATGTGGGCTCTGGTACGCGCGCGGCGATGAAGATCAAGCAGCGTCCGGAGGACTTCGTGGTCCGCGAGGGGTACCGGTTCGAGCCGGAGCCCGAGGGGCCGGTGTGGGTGTACCGGATGGACAAGCAGAAGGTTTCCACGCTGCAGGCGCTGGAGCGGATCAGCAAGGACTTCGCGGTCCGCCGGCGCGACCTGTCGATCTGCGGGCTCAAGGACAAGCAGGGCCGCACCGAGCAGCTGGTCGGGGTCCTCGGCGGCGCGTTGGGCGACTCGGACGTGCTCCAGTCCGGGGACCTGCGGCTCAAGCTCGTCGGGCGCGCCGCGCAGCCGCTCAGCTCGCGCAACATCACCGCCAATCGGTTCGAGGTGACGGTGCGCGATCTCTCCCCCGCGGAGGCGGATCGCGTCGCGGAGAGCGCCGCCGAGGTGGAGCGGACCGGCGTGGTGAACTACTTCGACTCGCAGCGCTTCGGCTTCTTGAAGCACGGGCAAGGATTCATCGCCCGCCATCTCCTGCGCGGCGACTGGGAGGGCGCGCTCAAGGCATTCCTCGCCACGCCCAGCGAGCTGGACAAGAGCGACGACGCCAAGGTGAAGACGTTCTGGCGCGAGCATTGGGGAGAGTGGCAGCTGCGCGCGCCGCAGGCGGCCGGCAAGCGCTATGCGCCCATCCTGCGGCGGCTCCGCGAGGACCCGCGCGATTTCAAGGGAGCGTTCCTGCACATCGACCGCCGGTTGCGGATGATGGCGCTGTTCGAGCTGCAGAGCTTCCTCTGGAACGAAGGGGTCAAACGCTACCTGGGGGCGCGCATCCCCGCCGCCGAGCTGATCGGGCTGCGCTACCAGGCCGGGGCGCTGGTCTTTCCGCGCAGCTTGCCGCGCGAGCTGCGCGAGGAGCTCTGGAACCGGACCTTCCCCCTGCTCGCGCCGGACTCGCACATCGAGGACCCCCGGATCCGGGACGCAGCGCTGGGGGCCCTGCGCGCGCAGGGCTTGAGCCTGGAGCAACTCCGCGTCGCCGACTCGCCGCTGTTCTTCAAGCACGAGGAGCGGCGCCTCTTCATCCGGCCGGGCAAGCTGCGCGTCCACCCGCCGCGGCCGGACGAGCTGAACCGCGGGAAGCGCAAGGTGAACCTCTCCTTCACGCTCCCGCCCGGCGCCTATGCGACGCTCGTCGTCCGTCGTGTGCTGTGGTTCGCGACGGAGACGGCGCGCCCGGTGCTGCGGCCGGCGGCCCGAGCGAGGGACAGGGCCGCTGCGCGCGAACACGCACCGCCTGCGCCACCTGCGCCGCCCGCGCGGCAGCGCCCGGCGGCGCCGCCGCCGCGCCAGGGCTTCCTCGCGCGGCAGCGCGCGCTCAAAGCAGAGCGGGCGGCCCGACGTGACGCCGCCCGCAAGCCTCCGCCGAACCGGTGATTACTGACCGCCCGTCGCGACCTGGCCGCGGAGCTCCCCGGTCGGATTCCGGCTGGTGTGGATGTTGAGGTACGCGCCCCCGTTCCGCATGTTCGTGAGCACCGTGTCAATCGTGTTGCCGGTGTTGATGCAGTTCGTCCCGCCGGACGCGCAGGTCGACGAGGTGAAGGTGCCGGTCACGCTGGTGGTGCCGGCCGTCGTCCCGGGCGTCGGCGTCGTCAGCGGCACCACGATGCCGGCGGCGGTCCCCACGGGCGCGAAGTGGATGTGCATCCCGGTGAAGGTCACGCCGCTGAACTGCGTGCTCAGCCCGGTCGCGTTGACCGTGTACGAGACGGTGCCGTCTCCGTTGTTGGTGAACACCGCGGTCCCCGTCGGAGGAGGAGTCGCGAGACCCGTGGGCGCCGGCACCTCCTGGGCGGACGTCATGTTCGCGTGGAACGCCTCGGTGTTCGAGCTGCTCCCGCAGGCCACGAGGGCCGCGCAGCACAACAGCATCATGCCTTGCCGCATGTTTGCCTCCTTGGGTAGTTCGCTTTCTCCGGCCAGATCGAAGGGCTCGACCCCGCTTCGACACTTCGACAGGACGGAAGATGCCGAATTCATGCTCCAAGAGCGGGTTTCAGCGCAAGCGCTCCGGATGCGAGTACACCGTCATCGAACCATTCCGCACGAAGCCGCACAGCGTCATGCCGGTGGCCCGCGCCAGGTCGATGGCGAGCGAGCTGCCCGCCGAAACGCTCGCGACGATCGGGATCCGCGCGGCCGAAGCTTTCTGCACCACCTCGAAGCTCGCCCGGCCGCTGACCAGCAGCACGACCGCTTCGCGCCCCGGAATCTTGCCGGCGAGGACCAGCGACCCGACCACCTTGTCGAGGGCGTTGTGCCGTCCGATGTCCTCGAACGCAGCCAGCGGCTGGAGGTTCTCGTCGAGCGCCGCCGCGGCGTGGATGCCACCCGTCCGGGAGAAGTTCGGCTGGAAGCTCCGGAGCTTCTCCATCGCCGCCGCGAGCGCGGCCGCATCGAGCACGGGTCCATCCCGCAGGGCCGCGCAACGGTCGATGACGTCCTGCACGCTCCGCCGGCCGCACACGCCGCACGCGGCGGTCGTCAGCGTGCCGCGACGTGTCAGCGACACCCGTTCCACGTCGAACTCCGCGCCGGCTGCGGGCGCGACGTCGATGGTGTTCCCGAACCCTTCCTGGTCGGGCCTCCCGCAATGGGCCACGCGCGAGACGTCGTCGCGGGAGGCGATCACCCCTTCCGCGAAGAGGAAGCCGATGGCCAGCTCGCGGTCGTGGCCCGGCGTCCGCATGGTGACCGCCAGCGTGTCGCCGGCGGCGCGGATCTCCAGCGGCTCCTCGACCACCACGTCGTCCGCGGCCGCGGGCTGCGCCACTCCGCCGGAGATGCGCCGCACCTCGCGCCGGCCGACCCCTTTGACCACGCCCTTCACGACTCCTTCATCTTCAGCTTGCCCTCGTCGTCGACCGACGCCTTGAAGGACACGCCGCAGTAGTTGCAGACCAGCTCGTCGTTGTTGCCGAATCCGTCGCCGACGGGATTGTAGGCCGTGCAGGAGGGACACTCGAACTCGTCGAAGCGGCGCTTCGTTCCCTGCGATGCGCCCGACTTGCGCTGCTCGTCTTCGTCTTCCTCGGCGATGTAACCGAGATCGTCGCGCGGCATGACAGAAGCCTAACACGGCCGCTTGTCGGGCGGTCCGCGACGACCCAAGTTGCAGCGCGCCATGGCTCGCCTGCTCGCCCTTGCGCTGCTCTGCGCACTGCCCGCGCGCGCCGCCGTGCAAGTGTGGGTGGCCGACGAGTCGGAGAAGGTTCGCCCTTCCGCGGCCGTGCCGGCTGCCGGCGCGCCGGCGCGCATCCGGCTCGCCGCCGCTGGAGGCGAGTGCACGGGCGCGCAGATCGTGGTGCGCTCGCCCGACGGCGTGCGCGGCGTCACCGCCTCCCCTCTGCCGTTGCGGCATGGCGAGGCCGCCACGGTCACGCTCGAGCTGTCGCGCGTCGCGACCATCGAGCTGACGCAGCCGAGCGGGCCGGAGGGAAGCGCGGGGGAATGGCCCGACGCGCTCATTCCCGTGCGCGATGCGATCTGGAACGAGACGCGGCGGGCGTTCCCCGTCGACGTCGGGCCGGGGCGCGCGCAGGCGATCTTCGTCGAGGCTTGCGCTCCTCGCGGGGCGCCAGGCCGCTATGCCGGCGCGGTGCAGCTCGGCTGGATGAGCCCCAAGGGCGCGGTGCGGGCTTCCGTTCCCGTCGAGCTGCGCGTCCGCGCATTCGACATCCCCGCGACGCCGGAGCTGACCACCGCCTTCGGGTTCTCCGGTTACTCGGCGGCGAAGGGACACGGCCGGCCGCCATCCGACGGCCATGAGCTGACCCGGCTGTACGACACGATCGCCCTCCGGCGCGGGATCACCCTGTTCGGCGGAACGCAGGACGCGCCTGACTACGCCGCCCTGGACGATGCGGTTCGCATCGACTGGAACAGCTACGACGCGGAGGTGGCGCCCTTCCTCGACGGCACGGCGCTGCCCTCGGGCGCGCGCTGGACGGCGGTGGAGCTGCGCGAGCCCGCGCGATTGACGCGACCGCAGCGAAGGTCCTGGCGGCGCGCCTGGGTCGAGCATTTCCGCGAGCGCGGGTGGCTCGACCGGCTGTTCGTCTACGTGCAGGACGAGCCGCGGCCCGAGGAGTTCCCCCGCGTCGAGGAACGCGCGCGCGAGCTGCGCGAGGATGCGCCCGAGGTGCGCCGCCTCTTGACGACCGCCTGGAGCGATCGGCTGCCCAGCATCGATCTCTGGGTGCCGCTGCTGAACTGCCTCGATCCGCGCGCTCCCTCCTGCCCGCGCGCCGCGCCGCGCTCGAGCTACGACAAGCTGTGGTGGTACCAGAGCTGCATGTCGCACGGGTGCGGCCCGCTCCGGCCGCGCGACCGCGACGCGTTCACCGGGTGGCCGAGCTACATGATCGATGCTCCTGCGACCGCCGCGCGGGCGATGGGATGGCTCGCGTTCGCCAACGGGATCTCCGGCGAGCTGTACTTCGACGTGGTGCATGCGTATGGGCTGGGCGACCCCTGGCAGTCGCAGTGGGCATTCGGCGGGAACGGCGACGGGACGCTGTACTACCCCGGAACGGCGGCGCGGATCGGCGGCAAGCACGACGTTCCCGTCGAGTCGCTGCGCATCGTGCAGATTCAGCGGGGGTTGCAGGACCACGCATATCTGGCGCTCTGCGCCCGGCTGGGCGACCCGCGGCTGGCGAGGGCGGAGGCGCTCGCCATCGCGCCGTCGCTGCGCGGATGGGCGAGGGACCCGCGGGCGTACGCGGCGGCGCGGGAGCGGCTGGCGGCGCGGATCGAAGCGCTCGTCGCGGGCGCGCGGGCCGGCACGCTCCAGCTCGGACGCGTCGAATAGCGTCCCGCGGCGCCGCTCTTTTCCTTGTGGGTTCCCGGGCCGGGAGAGCATCCTGGGGAGAAGGAGTCCGAGATGATGGCCACGCTGCTCGCCCTGCTCCTCGCCACGCCGGCGCACCCCTGCTCCCCAACGCCGACTCCGGCGGCGGTGCGGGCAGCGCGGTTCACGCCGGGCGAGCAGCTGCGGTACCGGCTCGACGTGCTAGGGGCGGACGTCGGCACCTTCGAAGTGTCGGTCGAAGCGCCGCCGAGCGCGGACCGCGCACGCGCCGCCCTGGTCGCGCGCTCGCGTGCGAAGACGAGCGCCTTCGTCACCACCAACCTGGGGCGCTACGAGGGATTCATCAGCACCCTGCTCGGGCCCGACCTGATGCCCCTCCATTTCCGCGAGGAGCTGGACGAGGGGGACAAGCACGCCTCGGTCGATGCCGACTTTCCTCCGCGCGCAGGCAAGCTCGCCGCGAAGGCGAGCACCAACGGCAAGCCCGACCCGCTCGATCTCGACGCGACGCCGCTCGCGCGCGACATGCTTTCGACGTTCCTCTACCTTCGCGCGCTGCCGCTCAAGGCCGGCACGCCGTTGTGCCTCGAGGTCTACGCCGCGCGAAAGATGTGGACGATGGCTGGCGCGGTCGGGCCGCGCGAGCAGATCGAGACGCCGCTGGGAAGGTTCGGCGCCGTGCGCGTCGACCTGACGGCGACGCGGATGGACGAAGCCGCGGTGAAGAGATCGGCGCACGTCTGGATCACCGACGACGATCGCCGGCTGCCGGTCGTCGCGGTGGGCGAGGTGAAGGGCAAGACCATTCGCGCCCAGCTCGCCGAGGTGCCCGGGGCGCGCGTGAAGAGCACGGCAGCCAAGGTGGAGAGGAAGACTGGCGCGCCTCGCGTCGGCAGCTCGATCGGACGGTGACGGGCGCTTCGAAGCGACGGGGGTCTAGATCAATCCCTTGTTCCGTCGAATCTGCTCGACGGTCTTCTGGTACTCGACGTCCCACGCCTGCGTGCCCTCGCTGAGGTGCTTGAGCCTGGCGCGGGCCTCGCGGTCGATGTCCTCGTCGACGTCGAGGTGCTTCTTGAACACCTGGTAGATCTTCTTCCGGATCTGGTGGTCCTCGGCGTAGACCTCTTCCACGTTGCGCGAGATGAGCAGGAATTCAATCATCTGGTTGATGATGTAATCGATTCCCTCGTCGCCCATCTTGAAGCCGCGCACGTCGGCCATCTCGCGCTTGACCTGATTGAACTTGGAATGGTCGTAGCCGCGGCGCTCGAGCGCCTCGCGCGTGGCCTGGTTCACCCGCTCCTCGGCGGCGAGGTATTCCTTGAGGATGGCGGCCATGTCCATCTCCGCGTCGGCCACGCGCATGGTCTCCACCTCGATGTCCCCATCCGCCATGAGCGTTGCGACGGTGTCGCGGGCGATGGAGGGAATGATCTTCGGGTAGAGCTTCATGCTGCCGGTCCTTTCAAGACGCGTGCCCGCAGGGCGAGGCCGCGTTCTAGGACAGCTGGCAGGGGCGTTCAAGGAAAAACCGCGCAATTCGGCGACTAAGTAGCGTCGCCGCGGCCGGCGCTTCCCTGCACCGGCGGCACGGCGAGCGATTCGGGCTCTTGCGGACCGATTTGCTCTGCCTCGCCCACCTCGGCCTCCTCCAGCGCCTCCAGCTCGGCGGCGGCCGCATCGAAGGCGACGTCGTCGCGGTCCGTGGCAAGGGCGCCGTCGCCCAGCGGCGGCGGTCCCTCGCCCGCGTCGGCCGCTCCCTGCGCGGCCTCGCGCGCCTCGGCCTCGAGGGCGGCGCGCTCTTCGGCGGCGAGGAAGCCGTGCACGCGCTCGGCGAGCTGGGCGTTGAAGCCCTCCACCTGCGCGATCTCGTCGGGGCTTGCCGCGCGGATGCGCCGGAGCGATCCGAAATGGGCGAGCAGCGAGCGCTTCCTCTTGTCGCCGATGCCGGGGATCTCCTCCAGGACGCTGCGGAAGTTGCGTTCGCGGCGGAGCTTGCGGTGATAGGTGATGGCGAAGCGGTGCGCCTCGTCGCGCAGCCGCGCCAGCAGGAAGAGCTCGCCGGTATTCTGGCGCAGGACGACGGGGTTCTTCTGCCCGGGAAGGAAGACGCGCTCCGGGCTGCGCTCGATTTGATCTTTGACGAAACGGCCCTTGCGGCGGGAGCGGCCCGATCGGCTGGCGGCTGGCGGCTCCTGGCTGGCGGCGGTCTCGAGCGTCGTTTCCTCGCGCGCTAGCTGCGACACCTCGGGCTCTGGTCCTGCGCGCGCCGCCCAGGCCTCGGTCACGGCGTATCCTTGCCGGGCCGCGAAACGGGCCTCGTCCTCCAGCACGCGGCTCTTGGCGAGCCCGGCGAGCGGCACGTCGGCAAGCGACAGGCCCACCTCCTTGAGCGCCGCGCGCGCCACGTTCAGCTGTCCCTTTCCGCCGTCGACCAGCAGCAGATCGGGCAAGTCCTGCTGCTCGATCCCGCGTTGCAGCCGGCGCGTCAGCACCTGGAACATGGAGGCGAAGTCGTCGCCCGCCGCCTCGCCGCGCACCTTGAACAATCGGTAGCCGCTCTTGTCGGGTCCACCGTCGGCGAAGACGACCTGGGAACCGACCGTGAGCTGCCCCTGGAAGGTGGAGATGTCGAAGCATTCGATGCGCCGGGGAAGGCGCGGGAGGCGCAGCCGCGTCTGCAGTCGCTGCAGCGTCTCCACCGCGTTCTTTTCCGTGCGCTGCCGCTCGTCGAAATTGTGCCGCGCATTCTCGCACGCCATCTCCAGCAGCCGCGCCTTCTCGCCCCGTTCGGGGACGTGGACGCGGACGCGCTCTCCCTTGCGCTCGCTCAGCCATGCCTCGCGCGATCCGGGCTCGGGCAGCTCCATCGGCAAGAGCAGCTCCTTGGGGATGAACGCCCCCGACTCGTAGTACTGGTCGAGGAAGCTGGAGAGCAGCTCTTCCGTGGGGAACTCCTGCTTGCTGAAGCTGAAGCTGCGGCCGCCGGAGAGACGGCCGCCGCGGAAGAAGAGGAGCTGGATCTCCAAGAGCCCGCCTTCGCGGTGGAATCCGAGCACGTCCTGATCGACCGCGTCGCCGAGCACCGTGCGCTGCTTCTCCAGGCTGCGCTCGATCGCGTGCAGCTGGTCGCGCAGCTGCGCGGCGCGCTCGTACTCGAGCTTGCCGGCCGCGTCCTTCATCCGCGAGCCGAGCTGCGCGGTCAGCTCGTCCGCCTTGCCTTCGAGGAACAGCGCCACTTCCTCGACGCTGCGCTGGTACTCCTCGTTCGGCACGCTGTAGACGCAGGGCGCCGGGCACCGCTTGATCTGGTACTGCAGGCAGGGCCGCCGGCGGTTGGCCATCACCTGGTCGGTGCAGGTGCGCAGCTGGAAGTGCCGGTTCACGATCCCCAGCGTCTCGCGGATCGAGGAGGCGCTCGAGTACGGGCCGAAGTAGCGCGCCCCGTCCTTGCGCACGCGCCGCACCACTTCCAGGCGCGGATACGGGTGCGTGCCCGAGAGGCGCAGCGAGATGAAGTTCTTGTCGTCGCGCAGCCGGACGTTGAAGCGCGGCCGGTGCTTCTTGATCAGCTCGTTCTCGAGGAGGAGCGCGTCCTTCTCGCTCGGGGT